>CAYNVC010000355.1:0-3066 GCA_964400615.1 uncultured Anaerolineales bacterium
CGGATGATTTCGCGCTCAGGCTGACCCCCAGTGCCAACCCGGTCAGTAGCATGTAGCGCGAGGATGGTCGCCGCAAAAAACGCATTGTGCCAAAGAGCGCGATAAAACTAGCGGCCGCGAACCCGACGTCGTTGGTCGCCAGGGTGGCGTGGGCCAGGATGTTGGGATCAAAGACGAACAGAGTCAGTGCCGCAACTCCGCCCCACGGGCCGAACCAATCGGCGGCCCAGCGGAAGAGGAACGCGCCCCACAGCAGCGCCAGCAGCAGTACCGGCATACGCGCCGCAAAGGTGACCGCCTCGAGCGCGTCCCCGTACCAGGAGACGAACGCCGGGGCAAAGCGGCCCATCTCCGCGGTGCGCCAACCATCCAGATCACCCAACTCCGGCCCCGGCTGCAACAGCAACGGCAGCGCCGCCAATTCCTGCATCAGAGGGGGGTGTTGGGCCTGGGTAGCCATACGCAGGTCGCCGCTGCGCAGGAAAGCGTATCCGGCCCCTATGTAGACCGGCTCGTCGGCGGTCAGCGATAGCCGGGGTATCGCCGTCACCGCCTGGGCGAACAAAATGCCCAACAATACAATGGCGATCAAATGGGCAGTGGATGGCGAGCGGCGAACGGCGTGCCAGGCTCTCACTTGTTCACCTCGAAAACGAAACACAAATTACAGCTTTTCGTCCCACCTCAAGCCACGTACCCCATATCGCGCAGTTTCTCTATCACGGCTTCTTCTTCCCCCTCGGTGTAACCGGTGTCCTGGGCCAGATTCCCGTACCCCTCGTCGTTGTACCGGACGGGGTTGGCGTGGTTCATCTCGTCACTGAAAGCCTGCGTCAGCACCGCGCCGTCCATATAGTCGGGCACCGCCAGGCCCATATAGTGCAGGATGGTGGGGGCCAGATCGAGTATGCTGGCCTCGTCCAGCACCAGCCCCTGGCGCACCCCCGGCCCGTGGAGAGCCATCACGCCCATCATATGATGATGACCGGTCTGCCCCACGCTCGGCTCGATGACCTGGTTGGAGCCAAAGTCGGCGTGACCGAACGAGACGTAGCGGGCGCGGTCGGTGTGCAGCACCAGATCGGGCAGACGCTCCGTGATGGGGCCGTGAAACACCTCCTCCCGCCTGTAGACCTGCTTCACCACCTGGCTGCCGTCAACCGGGTCACGCAGGGCCAGGGCGGCGGCGGCGATCTCGTCCCGCAGGGGTTCGTATTCGTCGCCGCTCACGGTCCCCTGGGGCCGTTTGCCGCGCACGTTCAAATAGACCTGCCCAAAATTGCCCACCGAGAAGGCTTTGGTTCTGGCCCAGTCAACGTCGTCGAACGAGAGGAAAACGCGCCTCAGCATACCCCGGTCCCGGCCCCGTTTGACGTTCTTGCGCACACCGTGTCAAGCGACAATTAGAAATGCCAGCGACATGCCAATCGCGCTCGCGCCCGGCACGCCGATGGGGACGAAAAGCTGGTAAACTCCCTCCCGCATACCGAGGCCGTTGAACGAGAGCGGCAACAGGTTGATGATGGAAATGAGGGGCACGAACAGAAGGAACAGGTAAAAAGGCAATTCCACAGCCAGCGCCCGCGCGATGCTATATTGCACGGCGACCAATCCCAGGGTGAAAGGGAGACTGGTCAGCAAAGCCTTGAACAGAGTGGAAAGTGAATACCGCTGCACCGTTTCCACCAACCGTTGCACCCTGGAGGCGGTGGTGAACCGCCGGGCGAAAGGCAAAATGGACGAGATCAGCCCCAGCGGATCACCCCAGCGCACGAACGCAAAGCCGAGCGGCGTGCCCAGGCTGACCAGCGCGACAGTGACCAACAACGCCGGTGGCAGGTCAGGACCGGCTCCGTGGACACCGCTCCACAGCAGAACGAACATGGCGATGGACGATGATCCCACCAACCCCGTCACCCGGTCCATGATGACCGAGCTGAGCGCCTCGACTCCCTGACCGTGTGCCTGGCGCAGGCTGACGATTTTGACAATGTCGCCGCCGAAACCGGAGGGGATGAAATTGTTAAAGAAAAAGCCGAGCAGGTAGAGATAGAGCAATTGCCCAAAGGAAGCCCGGTCGCTCAGCGCCCCCAGGAGCGTGTGCCAGCGATAGGTGCGGATGACGATATTGACGAGAAAAAAGAGCAAGGCGGGGAGATACCAGGCCCAATTGATACCGGTCAGCACGCCGGCGATTTCGTCCAATCCGACGCGCCCGACGAGCCAGGCCAATAATGCCAGGCTGAACAATAACTGTAAAATCCCGCGCACTTTTTTGTTCTTGAACACGGACGGGATTATCACACAATTTCAGTGTTTAGGCAAGCTAACAAATCAGAGTTGTTCAATTCTAAAAAGCAGTTCGAGAGAAGAAACCGTGTTTCTGAACCAGGCAGCCCCGAAAATTTCAGGATATCTGAGGTTTTCTGAAATCTCCAATGTAAAGAGAACTGCTCAATGCAAGACCAGGAACCCAAGCGTAGGGATTTGGTCAACGGTCGTTCCGTCGTCCAGATGAATTGTCCAGCGTTCCATCGTATCGAGCCAGTAGGCCCCTATCTGAAACTTGAAATCTTTTTGGGGCATCTCTTTTGATACCTGAAACGAACATCGCTGTACTATAGTATCCCCTGGTTGCCATTGTTCGGGAGGGACCCCTAGCCCGTCCATCACAGTGACGGGTCCTCCGTCCGAACCAACCAAATGGCACATCAAAGAAAGGGGCCTGCCTGGTACTTGTTTCACTTTCCAAAAAGCCCACATCTCGATTGTGTCGCCTGGGTATGCACCGGCTTGATTTATCCAATATCCGGTAGGGGCCAGAGGCCCATTGGTTGTCACACTGTCTAGCGATGACTCCATTCCTCCCTTTGGAATTGCAGAAGCGCCGGTGACGCGCAGAACCCGGTAGTAGGAACTGCCGTCGGCGTGACGCGCCTGCACCTCCAACTCAGCGCTTGGCGGGGAGAGCGCGTCCGGCGGCATCACGTACACTCCCGGCTCCTCCCCACCCGGATATATCCAGCTCTGCCCGCAATCCAGCAGGATGACGCGCAGATCGGGGTT
>CAYNVC010000356.1:0-3065 GCA_964400615.1 uncultured Anaerolineales bacterium
GTGCCTATGCCACGCTTGGCGAAATTGTGAACGTGATGAAGGATGTTTTTGGCGGCTACGAAGAGCCGACTTGGATTTGAGATTAGTGATTAGTTGATTAGGAAGTAGGGAGTAGGGGGGAGGGAGTGGAGGGGGGAGGGCAGGAAGCACACGGTTGCCAGTCCCAGGAGGGAGAGGAGGGAAAGGACGGTTGCCCGGCGGCGCAGCGGGGTCGCGCCAAAGCGCACGCTCAGGTGGTGCTGGCCGGATGGCAGGTCGGCGGCGACGAGGCCGTGCTGCCCCGCCGGGTGCAGGGGGAGCAGGTGACCGTCGAGGCGGGCCTGCCAGCCGGGGAAAAAGTACCAGTTGAAGGTGACTGTGCCGGCGGTGGGCAGGTCGAGCGTCAGGTCGGCCGTGGTCAGGCCATAGCGGGCCGTGACGACCCGCGCACCGGCGGGCAGCGAGTCCCGGTTCAGGCGCGGGATGATGAAATCGGGGCCGGATTCCTCGTAGGCGGGCAGGAGGCTCTCCGGCGGGGGCAGTTCCTCCACCCAGATGGGCAGATAATCCCCGGCCGAGGTCGTGCCCAGTGCGCCGGTATCCCGCTCGAAAGCGATGAGCGTGAGCGGGGTGGGTGTGGGCTGCGGCGGGTAGAAATGGGGGAACAGCCAGGTAAAAGCAAAGATGACGAGGGCGGCCAGAACGAGGGGCGGGCGCAACCAATCTGGACCGGGCAGGCGGGTGGCTCCCGCTCCGGCCAGAATCGCCAGGAACAGGTCTGCCGGCCCCAGGAAGCGCCAGGGAAATTGGACGAAGCGGAGCAGGGGCAGGTTGTCCCACGCGGCCAGGGAGAGGGGCAACATCATCGCGGTGAGCGCAAGCAGCCCCAGGCCGAGGAGCACCAGGTGGGAACGGGCTTCCCGGCCCGCAAAACGGCGCAGGGTGACGAGCGCGAGCAGCGCCAGGGCCAACTGCGGCCAGCCAAAGCTGAGCGGGATGGTGGGATTGATGAGCAGTGGGTCAATTGGCCGGGGCGGGGAGAGCAGTTGGGCCAGGGTGGTGAAATTGTTGTGATAGTCCAGGTCGGCGGGGGCGTAGAGCTGGTGAATCTGGACGTATCCCTGCTCCAGGAGGGCGGGCAGCCAGAAAAAAGCGGTCAGGCCCAGCCCCAGCAGCAACGCCCCGCCCAGGAGGAGGGCACGCCGCTGCCCCCGCCCGTGCAGTTCCCACAGGAACACGGCGTAGAGGATGAGCAGCGGGGTGGAGACCAGGGCCAGGATGTTGTGGGTGAGGAGCAGGGCGGCGTAGAGGGTGGCGGCCAGGGCCAGGTCGGCGCGGCGGCCACGCAGCGCCAGCCGCCGCCAGGCCCAAAAGATGAACGGCAGCCAGGCCAGCCCCCACGCCTCGGCCAGCGCACCGCGATGGATCACGTCGTACAGGTTGTAGGGGGCGTAGATGAACGCCAGGGCAGCGCCGACCCCGGCCAGCGGCCCAAACAGGTCGCGCCCGCACAAATAAGCGCCGGCCGCGGCGACGAGCGTCGCCAGGGCGAAAGCGGCCAGGAGCGCGTGCTGGAAGCTGAACCCAATCAAATGGAATGGCTCGGCCAGGTAATAGCTCAGCGGGGCGTAATAGTTGAACAGGGGAAAGCCAAAGCCCAGGCCCATATCCGGCGCCCAGCGGGGAAAGATGACGCCGTGGTGCAACGAGCGGTCGAGCTGCGCCAGGCGGTGCAGGTGGAGCAGGCCATCGGCGCTCCAGGGGAGCGAGTCTCCCAGGAGCGGCTGGACGGCGGGCAGGGTCAGGGCGAGGAGTAGCAACGGGATACCCCAGCGGCGGGCGCGGCGGCTCAAGGTTCCACCTCCACGTATCCCAGGAGCAGGCTGTCACCGTCGCCGCCCGGCAGGCGGCGGCCATCGGAGGGGCGGTACAGCCCCACGGTGAGCGGGTAGCGGCCCGGCGGGACGTCGTCCGGCAGCGTGAGCACGTGCCGATCCAGTACCTGCTGCCCGGCAACCCACGTGGAAGTGGGGGACAGGCCGTTCTGGGGCGGGCCGTCGCTTTGAGCCAGGGGAGGGGAGGCGGGTGGTCCCAGGTGGACAAAGACGGTATAAGCCCCGTCGAGCGTGTCCAGCGCCCGCCAGCGCAGCGGCAGGGCCAGCAGGTCGCCGGGGGGCGGCCCCGTTTCGCCCGGCCCGCCGCCAAAGGTATTGATCACCAGGCCCAGGTAGCCCCACACGGAGAGCGGTTCGCCCACCGAGATCCCGGCTACCATCTCGGTCGTGGTATCGAGCACGGCCAACAGCCAGGGGGCCAGGATCAGCGCGGCCAGCGCTATAGCCAGCGCCCACGCTCCCACCTGGACGAGTGTCTCGCGGCGCGGCCCGCTCTTGCGGGCCAGGGCCAGCCCGGCACGGGCCAGCACCCAAAGTCCCTGCCACAGGACGACTAGTCCCAGGTAATAGTGTGCCCCCAGCGCGGCGGTTGTGCTCAGCACGTAGAGTATCCACCACGGGCCGCGTTGCGGTTTCGCTGCGTTCGACGAAAATTGGAGATAGCCCAGTTTTCGCCCCCAGGTGTAGGTGGAGAGCAGGGCGCAGGCCAGGGCAAAGGCGTACCCTTTGACCTCGCGGCTATAGTGTATCTGCATAGGGGAGAGGGCGACGAGCAGCGTAGCCAGGAGGGTGGTTTTCCCGTTCGTCAACCAGCGTCCGAGCGCCCAGGTGAGCGCGATTGCGGTTGTGCCCATAAAGGCGGAAAAGAGGCGCAGGGAAAAGGCCGACCAGCCGACCAGCCGCTCCCATCCCCCCAGGGCCAGGCGGTAGACGAGTGGGTTGGCGTCGTGGGTGATGCGCGTCTCGCTGAGCAGGGCGGCCAGGCTCTGGTGGGCAAAGTAGACGTTGAGGCCCTCGTCCCACCACAGGGGGTGGCGGGTCAGCCAAAACACTCGCAGAGCAAAGGCCAGCAGGAGGAGGAACGAGGGCGCAACCAGCCATTTGTGGCGCATAATCATTCAATATCACGTTTCACGTGGTGGGTCAACGTGCCGCCGGGCCACGCAACAGCGATTCTATCTCGCCAAAGTC
>CAYNVC010000357.1:0-3062 GCA_964400615.1 uncultured Anaerolineales bacterium
GCCTCCAGTCCCTCCCGGTCGAGCAGCACGATGCGCTGGCGATCCATCCGCACCAGCCCGGCGTCGGTAAAGGCCCGCAGCGTGCGCCCCACCATGTCCCGCACCGTGCCCAGATAGGCGGCGATCTCCCCCTGTGTCCAGCGTCCGGTTGCCGTACCCGTTCCGGCGTTTTCCAACAGAAAGCGGGCCAGCCGCCCCCGCACAGTGCGCAACGATAGATCCTCCACCAGGTTGGTCAGGTGATCCAGGCGGGTGGCAAAACTCTGCAAGATGACCAGTGCCAGATCGGGGCATTCGTTCAGCAGACGACGGAAATCGCCGCAGGGAATCACATAGAGGGTGAGCGGGGAAAGCGCCTCGACCGTGGCGTGGTTGGTGCTGCCGGGCCGAAATGGAGCCACCGTGTTAAAGGTCTGGCCTGGCCCCAGCCGCGCCAGTACCTGCTCGCGGCCGGCGAGGGAGAGCCGGTAGACGCGCACTTGCCCGGCGGCGATAAAATAGACCTCCCGGCAGGGGTCGCCCTCAAAGATGACCGTCTCGCCCGGTGTGCAGGTGCGCGTGTGAACCACGCGGGCCACGCGGGTCAGCGTGTCGCCGGAGAGATCGGCCAGGAGGGAGATACGGCGCAGAGCCTCGACCGTGGGTTTCATCGTATCCCCATTGTAGTCAAAAGCGCGGCGGCGTCAAGGGCTGCCAGGGAGGGTCGGGCGCAGAAAAACGCTGCTTTATCCTTCTTGCACCTGGTCTGCGTCCAGCCGGGTCAAATGCTTGACAAAGAGCCAGTAGTATGTTATAATGATTATAAATTAGTAATACCTATAAATAACGCTTTAAGGAGAATTGTGATGCTGAACCAAAAAATCCAGGACGCACTCAACGAACAGATCAAGAACGAGCTTTACTCCGCTTACCTGTATCTCTCCATGTCGGCCTACTGCGAGTCCGTGAACATGCCGGGCATGGCCCATTGGATGCGCATGCAAGAGCTGGAGGAACGGGTACACGCGCTCAAAATGTTCGATTTCGTCCACGAGCGGGGCGGACGGGTGGTTTTGCAGGCGATTGACCAGCCGCCGGCCGAGTTCGAGTCGCTGCGCGACGTTTTCGCAGAGACGTTGGCGCACGAGCAAAAAGTGACGGCGATGATAAACAACCTCTACGCTCTCGCTGTCCAGGAGAAGGATTACGCCAGCCAGATCTTTTTGCAGTGGTTCGTGACCGAGCAGGTCGAGGAAGAGGACAGCGTCGGCCAGGTCATCGAGACACTCGAGATGATCGGGGATAGCCGCCAGGGCTTGCTGATGTTGGATCGAGAGTTAGGCGGGCGGGCGGCCCCTCAGACGGGCCAGGTTCAGGTGTGATTATGCCTACCGTGGATCAGCTCTGCACCCAATTGCGTGAGCATGGTCGCCGGGTGACCCCGCAGCGGCGGGCCATCATCCAGGCGTTGCTGGATAGCGACGGTGCTCATCCTACCGCCGAACAGGTGTTCAGGCGCGTGCAGAGCGTGATGCCCGATATGTCGCCTGCCACAGTCTATAACACGCTGCACGAGATGGTCGAGATAGGCGAGCTGTTGGAGCTTGACCTGGGACTGGGTGAGCGGCGCTATGACCTCTACACGGCAAATCACGCTCATCTGATCTGCCTGGGATGTGGGCGGGTGGTGGATGTGCCTTGCAGCGATCCGCCATCACTCCCGCCCGAACATGCACAAGGGTTCAGGGTGATAGATTACCTGGGCGTGTTCCGTGGTTATTGCCCCACCTGCCAGGCGCAGGCGATGAAAGACTGAGGAAATTATGCGAGTTGCCGACGAGACCGAGTTACAACCTGGACAACGCAAGACCATCTCGATTGACGGGCGCAAGGTGTTGGTGCTCAACGTGGGGGGCAATATCTATGCCGTTGACGACAGATGCCCTCACAGAGGATGCTCTTTGAGCAAGGGCCGGATCGTCAAGGGCAAGGTGATCGTCTGCCCCTGCCACTCGGCCCAGTTTGACCTGGAGACGGGCGCGGTCGTGGCCCGTCATTCGATAACCGGTCCCCTGCCCACTCACCAGGTCAGTGTGGAGAACGGGGACGTGATAGTTGCCGTGAGCCGGTGAACCCCGGTGCGCGGCTCGAACAATTCCAAGGAGGAAACAGCTATGGACAAGTGGGAATGTATCGTTTGCGGTTACGTCTACGATCCGGCGACAGGCGACCCCGATAACGGAGTCGCGCCCGGCACCTCTTTCGAGGACGTACCGGCGGACTGGGTCTGCCCGGATTGCGGCGCGGGCAAAGACATGTTCGAAAAAGTGGAGTAGAGAATGAAGCACGTTATCGTTGGCGGCGGCGTGGCGGGCGTGACGGCGGCTCAGACCATCGTCCGGGCCGATCCCGCCGCCGAGGTGCACCTCTTTGGGGCGGAGCCGTACCCCTACTATCGCCGCCCCCGGTTGTGGGAGTTTATCGCCGGGCAGGTCGAGCCGGACGCGCTCGCCTTCCGCCCCGCCGATTGGTACGCCGGGCAGGGGATTCACCTCCACCTGGGCGAGCGGGTTGATTCGTTCGACCCCCCGGCGCACCGGATGACTCTCTCCGACGGCTCGACCGTAGAGTATGACCGCCTGCTGCTCGCCACGGGTGCGCGCCCCTTTGTCCCCCCTTGCGAGGGGACGGACAAGGCGGGCGTTTTTACGTTGCGCACCCTGGACGACGCGCGGGCGATCCGCGAGTATGCCCGCACCGTCTCTACGGCGGCGGTCGTCGGCGGGGGGTTGCTGGGATTGGAGACGGCCCGCGCCCTGCATACCGCCGGCCTGGCGGTGACGGTGGTCGAGTTCGCTTCCCACCTGCTGCCGCGCCAACTGGACGGTGAGGGAGCGGGGGTGTTGCGGACGCTGCTGGAAGCGCAGGGGTTACAGATTCTCACCAATGGGGCGACGGTCGCCGTCCGGGGAGAGGAACGCGCCACGGGCATCCAGCTCGAGGACGGGCGTCAGGTTCCTGGTGGACTGGTGCTCTTTTCGACCGGCATCCGCAGCAACGTCGCGCTGGCGCGGGAGGCCGGG
>CAYNVC010000358.1:0-3061 GCA_964400615.1 uncultured Anaerolineales bacterium
CTGCATCGCCGCGCTGGCCGACGACGAGGCCCTGACGACCCAACTGTTCCAGTACCGTTTTGGGGACGGCAACGGGCTGAACGGCCACAGTTTTGGAAATCTGTTCATCACCGCTATGGCGGAGGTGAGCGGCAGCTTTGAGCGGGCGATCCTGGAATCGGGGCGCGTGTTGGCGATCCAGGGGCGCGTGTTGCCCAGCACGCTGCACGACGTGACGCTGATGGCCGACCTGCGAACCGAACCGGTCGGGGTCAGCCGCGTGACCGGCGAATCGAGTATCACCGAGGCGCATGGGGCCATCGAACGGGTTTACCTGGCTCCGGATAACGTCCCGGCCTACCCTGGCGCGGTGCGGGCGCTGTTGGAGGCTGATCTGATCGTGGCCGGCCCCGGCAGCCTCTACACCAGCGTGCTGCCCAACCTGCTCGTGCGGGACGTGGCGCGGGCGGTGGCATCCAGCCGGGCGCTCAAGGTGTACGTCTGCAACGTCGCCACCCAGCGCGGTGAGACGGACGGGTACAGCGCGGGCGAGCACGTCGCGGCGTTGGAGGCGCACGTGGGGGCGGGCCTCTTTGCGGTGATTCTGGCTAACGATAACCTGAACGTTGTCCTCGACGGGGCAACGCCGGTGCCGGCCGAATTCCCGCCCGCTGCAAGCTATAGAGTGGTAATGGCCGACCTGGTCGATTCTTCCCACCCCTGGCGGCACGACAGCGATAAACTGGCGCGGGCGCTGCTGCGCCTGCTCACCGGACGGTGAGCACGAGTACATTCGACGTTTTATTTTTGACTGAAAAGGAGCAAAACAATGACAACAAAAGTAGGTATCAACGGCTTTGGCCGCATTGGTCGCCAGGTGCTCAAGGCGATGAAGGAAAAGTACGCCGACGAGTTCGACGTCGTCGCCATCAACGACCTCTTTCCACCAGAGACCAACGCCCATCTCTTCAAGTACGACTCTAGCTTTGGCAAGTACCCCGGCACGGTAGAGGTGGCCGGTGGGGACATCATCGTGGACGGGGACCGCATCCAGGTCTTTGCCGAGCGTGACCCGGCCAAACTCCCCTGGGGCGACCTGGGGGTCGAGATCGTGGTCGAAGCCACCGGCGTCTTCCGCGACGGGAAAAAGGCAGCGGCCCACATCGAGGCCGGAGCCAAAAAAGTCATCATCAGCGCCCCGGCCAAGCCGGCCGAGAGCGTCGATCTGACCATCGTCCTGGGCGTCAACGATGACCTGTACGACCCGGCACGCCACCACGTCGTCTCCAACGCCTCCTGCACCACCAACTGCCTGGCCCCGGCCGCCAAAGTCGTCAACGATAACTTTGGCATCGTCAGGGGGTTGATGACCACCATCCACTCTTACACCAACGACCAGCGCATCCTCGACCTGGCCCACAAAGACCTGCGCCGGGCGCGGGCGGCGGCCATGAACATCATCCCCACCACCACCGGCGCGGCCAAAGCGTTGGCGCTGGTCATCCCAGACCTCGCGGGCAAGTTCGACGGCATGGCGATCCGTGTTCCCACTCCCACCGTCTCTCTCGTTGACTTTGTGGCCGAGTTGGAAAAAACCGTCACGGTAGAGGAGGTCAACGCCGCCTTCAAAGCCGCCGCCGCAGGGCCGATGAAGGGCATCCTGGGCTACTCGGAAGAGCCACTGGTCTCGATGGATTACAAAGGCGACCCCCGTTCCAGCATCGTGGACGGGCCTAACACTATGGTGATGAACGGCAACATGCTCAAAGTGCTGACCTGGTACGATAACGAGTGGGCCTACTCGACCCGCGTCTGCGATCTGGTAAAGCTGATGGCGGACTGAGGGACAGGGAGGCAAGGGGACGGGGGGACAAGGAGACAAGGGGACAAGGAGACGAGGGGACGGGGGGACAAGTATGAACAAAAAAACTATCTATGACGTGGACGTGCGCGGCAAGCGCGTGCTCGTGCGCGTGGATTTCAACGTGCCGCTGCAAGACGGCGCGGTGAGCGACGACACCCGCATACAGGCCGCGCTGCCCACCCTGAACTATTTGTTGGAGCACGAGGCCGCGCTGATCCTCTGCTCCCACCTGGGCCGGCCCAAGGGCAAGGTCGTGCCGGAACTGAGAATGGATCCCGTGGCGGCGCGGCTGGCGGAACTGCTGGGCCGTCCGGTGCAGAAACTGGACGACTGCGTCGGGCCGGAGGTCGAAGCGGCGGTTCGGGCAATGCAGCCCGGCGACGTCGTCCTGCTGGAAAACACCCGCTTCCACCCAGAGGAAAAGGGAAACGATCCCGAATTCGCCCGCCAACTGGCCGCGCTGGCCGATCTGTACGTCAACGATGCCTTTGGCTCGGCCCATCGCGCTCACGCCTCGACCGAGGGAGTGGCACACTACCTGCCGGCGGTGGCCGGTCTCTTGATGGAAAAGGAGCTGGAATTTCTCGGCCGGGCGGTCGAGAACCCGGTGCACCCCTACGTCGCCATCCTGGGCGGGGCCAAAATCTCGGACAAGATCGGCGTCATCGAGAGCCTGCTGCAACGGTGTGACCGGTTGCTCGTCGGCGGGGGCATGGCGAATACCTTTTTCCGGGCCATGGGGTTCGAGATGGGCGACAGCCTGGTCGAAGAGGACGCAGTGCCGACCGCTCAATCGCTCCTCAAAAGCTCCGGGGCCAGGATCGTCCTGCCCGTGGACGTGATCATCGCCGACGAGTTCGACAACGACGCCCACACCCGCGTCGTGGCCCCGAACGAGGTCACGTCCGGCTGGCGCATCCTGGATATTGGCCCCAAGACCGTGCCCACGTTCGAATCGGCCCTGGACGGGGCCAGGACGGTGGTCTGGAACGGGCCGCTGGGCGTGTTCGAGATGAGCAACTTTGCCCAGGGCACGTTTGCCGTGGCGCGGTTGCTCGCCGGTATGGACGCCGTGACCATCGTCGGCGGTGGCGACTCGGCGGCGGCGGTGCGCCAGGCCGGGCTGGTGGACGAGATGACTCACGTCTCCACCGGCGGCGGGGCCAGCCTGGAACTGTTGGAGGGCAAAGTGCTGCCGGGTGTGGCGGCGCTGATGGA
>CAYNVC010000359.1:0-3061 GCA_964400615.1 uncultured Anaerolineales bacterium
AGCCTTTTGGACGGCTGAAGCCGTCACTACGAACAAAAACGCCAGTGTCCAGTACCATATAGAAGTAATGTGCCCCCGGTCCGCAGGGGGTGGATTGGACGGTGACTACCGGCTCCCAGAAAACGATACGGGATAGTCAGGGTCTACTTGTAGAGCACAGGTCATGGCCTCGTCCCGGCTCAAGTCACCCGGTGTCTCCAGACACAGCAAAAACCTCTCTGCACGGCTCTGAGTCTGCTCCATCGCCTGAGAGACAGATGCGCGTCCAGAGAGAATGTCTCGTACAGCGTTCTGAAACCACGGATAGACCCAACCAGTCCAGCGAGTTGGATCCCGCCACCGGTTGATGCGCGTGTTTTCGTGATTCATAGAGGCCAGCACGGCAGTTTGCTCCGGGGTCAGGGGGATTGCCTCGGCCAGCGAGCGACGAGCAGGTATGCCTGAGCCTGTTGTCAGATGGGTGCTCAAGTAGTACGACCACTCCCAACATCCGGCCGGGTGAGGCGAGTACACCGAGGTGTATGCTGCCCAGGTATCAAAGTCTGTGGCGAACCGCCGATCGCCCGGCAATGGGACAGCACCCCAGTCGAAATCATAACCCGGATCACCGGGCCAGGGGCTATCGGTCCACATTGCCACCCGACCGGAATGGATGAGGGCATGTCGCTTGGAATCAGCGACAGAAGGATCATCGCTTGTCCACAGCGGCGGCACGACGTGATAGGCATGGGCCAAATCGGCGTACCAGGCCAGCGATTCGATCACTCCCGGCGTGTCGAAGGTGGGCCGTGTTGGATTGTCTGGATCGTCCACAGGGGATGCTCCATGCTGGGCGATGAACGCCAACGCCTCCGGAGCAGCGGCAGCCCTGGGCACAAAGCCGTACTGTTTACTGCTCCCGTCGCCCTTCGTTAGCGCCCGGGCTGTGGCGACGAAATCGTCCCATAGCCAGCCTGCTGCCGGATAAGGTGTCCCGGCTGCATCGAACAGGTCTTTGTTGAAGTAAATCAGGTCAGGTTCAACGAAAAGTGGCATTCCCCACAGTTTTCCCTCGTCACTCAGGTCGGCAAGTCCCTGGGGGTAAAGAGCGTCCGACGTAAAATCTTGGGCATTTTGCAGAAATGGATCCAAAGGAGCGACGTGCTGTTTCCAATCGTCTGGCCGGGAAAAGGTGGGCCACAAGAAGCAATCGGCGGAGCCGGCAGCCTCGCTGAAACTGGACAGGGAACCGCTGCTCACCACAACGTTGACACCGGGATGGTCCTGGCTGAATTGAACGGCCAGCACGCGATAAGGCTCCTGGTCTAACACTTCGCTGACGAGAAAGGATACGCTGACTGCGGATCTGTCTGGAGTAGGCGATGGCACCGGCAGCACGGCGGGGGGAGTGGGCAAGGAGGCATTTCGCGCCACAGCCTGGGCGATCTTTTCCTCGGCCTCCGCCTGAGCCTGCGCGAGTGCCTCTTCGACTGTAGCCCCACCACTCCACACGGCATCGAGGGCCTGGAACAATGCGTCAATGACTATGATGTCATAGTCCGTCATCGGCGGGGCGGGATGGGTGAGAGTATAACGCACCGCCGCTTCGTTTTCGACGCCCATCCAGGCCGAATACTCGGATGCCTCGAAGACCGAACGGCGAACGGGCAATCGCCCCATAGATTCGTCAGTAACCGGTTGCCGGGTCAGAAACGAGACCCACTGCCAGCATTCCTGTGGATGAGATGTGCCAGGGCTGACGAAATAGCCGTTCAGCATCACCGGGTTCGCTGCTTTCAGGTCGTCGGGAAAAGGCGCCACGCCCACCTGCCCTCGTAGTTCTTGGGCCCAAAGGGGCCAATTATCCAGGGTATCCGTCCACATAGCGATGTGATGCTCACGTGTGAACTCTCTGGGGGGCATGGGTGCTACGTCACTTGGGCGAGGCGAAACGCCATGTTGCAGCGCCAGGTCTAGATACCAACGCACCGCTTCGACCGAGAGCGGATCGTCCAGCGCGGGCATTGGCCCGGAACCTGTTTGGACCACCAAGTCACCACCGTGTTGTTGGATGAAGGAGATTACGGCCTGATTTCCCCAGGCATCGAAGAAGCCAAATCTCTTTGTGTCGCCCTCTCCGGCGGTCAGTTGTTCAGCGGCCCTGAGAAAATCGTCCCACGTCCAGCCTGGGGAGGGATGGGCCACTCTCACATGGTCGAACAAAGCAGTGTCGTACAGGATAAAGATACTGCCTGCGCTGGCAGGTAGTCCCCACAAACTACCCCGGTCCTCGAAGCGTGCCAAAAAGCCGGGGAAAAAGTCGTCTGGCGCAAAGTCAGGATCGCTCTCTGCCAAAGGCGTCAGGTCCAGGAGAGAATTACTTGCCAGCCCAACCGTGAGGCTGCTCTCCGGTAACACAAAAGTGTCCACGTTGGACGCCAGTTCGTTCAACATTTCCGGGGTGGGAGAAAACTGTCCCCAATCGCCTCTGACGTCGCTGATGTCACGAACGGTGATCCGAAAATCATGTGTGGCGTTGAAGACCTCAGCCAGTGCTTCGTAGGCAGGCAGGGTGTACCTGGGGGCGGCAAATGTGATCGTGACCGCCGGTTTCGAAGACACAGCAGGGAGAGTGGCGACAGTCTGAGTGCTCTCCGGTTCTCCGGTCGTCTGAGGGGGAGGTTGTTTGCTACAAGCCGCCAGGATCATACAGAGGCACATTGCAATCACTGTACCTCTTTTCAGCCACAGTGAACGCGATGATTTCATGAACACCCTCCAGGTATTGGTTTTACTCTCTTCCTGGCAGACAGTCGGTCTGCCAGGAAGAGTCGCCAGTTCCTGGAATTCACTGGCAATAGTACCAACTGCTGTAGTGGCAAGAATCGTCCCAGGCTCTTCCTTTCCAACACTCGTTCCCGCAGAATGTCTGAGAACCGGAGGGACACCAACAGTGACTGCAAATGTGGGAGTATTGAACAGATGGACATTGTACGGCAACGGCATGCCTCGGTACTGCAAAAGCGACTATCGCCAGCAGGAACGAAGCCGCCAGCATCACCGCCAGCACCCGTGTCATCAC
>CAYNVC010000360.1:0-3060 GCA_964400615.1 uncultured Anaerolineales bacterium
TTGCCGTTGTGCGCCCCCACCAGGTCGCCGTCGGAATCCAGATGGGGCTGCGAATTGACCTGAGAGGGAGCGCCAAAGGTAGCCCAACGCAGTTGAGTGATGCCGCGCCGCCCGGTCATCTCGGCGAACTTGAGCCGCGCCGCCACCTGGTCAACCTTGCCCACGTCCTTACGCAGGTCAATTGAGCCATCGTCGCGCAGCGTGGCGCAGCCGACCGAATCGTACCCCCGGTAAGAGAGCCGCCGCCCGGCAGCGGTCAGAATTTCGCCCAGGGGTTGTTCCTTTTCTACAACGATGCCAAAAATGCCACACATAGGTCTCCTTTTTGCATTGTACCACAACGAATATCAAGCCAGAACCACGACAACCCGCTACTCGACGGTGACGCTCTTGGCCAGGTTTCTCGGCTGATCCACGTCACAGCCACGGCGCACCGCCAGATGGTACGCCAGCAATTGCAACGGAATGACATTGACCACAGGAGAGAGAAGAGATGGGGTAGGAGGAGCAGCGAGAACATAGTTGGCCTTGTCCGCGATTTCCTCGTCCCCCTCCGTCGCCAGCGCGATGACAATGCCGCCCCGCGCCTTGACCTGCTCGATCTGGCTGATCATTTTTTCATAGACGCGGTCGCGCACGGCGATGGCAACGACCGGCATAGATTCGTCAATCAGCGCGATGGGGCCGTGCTTCATCTCCCCGGCGGGGTAGCCCTCGGCGTGGATGTAGGAAATTTCCTTCAGTTTGAGCGCCCCCTCCAGCGCGATGGGGTAATTGATGCCCCGCCCCAGGTAGAGGAAATGCTCCCTGCCGTGGAATTGGTTCGCTATCTGCGCGTACTCGTCGCCGTGCTCCAGCACGCGCCCCACCAAATCGGGCAGACGGGCCAGATCGTCCACCCGTTGCCTGAGCTGTGCGCCCGCCAGCACACCCCGCAGCTCTCCCAGATAGCAACCCAGCAGGTAGAGGTCAACCAAACTGGCAGTGAACGCTTTGGTCGAGGCGACGCCGATCTCGGGGCCGGCGTGCATCAAAATATATCCCTCCGAAGTGCGCATGGCCTGGCTGCCGACGACGTTGACGATGGCCCACAGCCGCGCGCCCTTGCCCCGCGCCTCCTCCATCGCCGCCAGCGTGTCAACCGTCTCGCCGCTCTGTGTGATCGCCAGGACGGCGGTGTTGCCGTTGATGATTGGGTCGCGGTAACGGAACTCGGAGCCATAGTCCACCTCGACCGGCAGGCGGGCCAGCGTCTCGATGATGAACTTGGCTACCTGCCCGGCGTAGGCGGACGTACCGCAAGCAACGATGATGATCTTTTCCAAACTGCGGGCCTCATCCGGCGTCAATTCCAGATTCTCCAAACGCACGCGCCCGGCCTCGAGTTTGGCCCGCCCTCGGATGGTATCGGTGATGGAGCGCCCTTGCTCATAGATCTCTTTTTGCATAAAGTGGCGATAGGTTCCTTTGGCCGCCGCCACCGGGTCCCAGGGGATGGTATATATCTCGGGCAGCACCGGCTCCCCGCCCAGCGTGGTGACGTGCGCCCCGTCCCGCGTCACCACGGCCAACTGCCGGTCCTCGATGAAAATCATATCGCGGGTGTGTTCCAGGATGGCAGGAATGTCGGAGGCGATGAACATCTCGCCCTTGCCTATCCCAACAGTGATGCCACCGGCATTGCCAATGCGGGCAGCTACCAGCCGGTCCGGTTCCCGGCTGCTGAGGAAGACAAAGGCGTTGGCCCCTTGGACCTGTCTCAGCGCCTGGCGCACCGCCGTCTCTAAATCCGCCCCGCCGGCGATGTACGCTTCGACCAGGTGCACCACCACCTCGGAATCGGTCTCCGAGGCAAAGCGACGCCCCTCTGCCTCCAGCTCCTGGCGCAGCGGCACAAAGTTCTCGATGATGCCGTTGTGAACGGCAGCAACCTGACCGGTGACACCGACGTGGGGGTGGGCATTGCGACGGGAAGGCTCGCCGTGAGTGGCCCAGCGGGTGTGCCCGATGGCCGTATGCCCGCTCACGGGGTCGGTCTGCACCAGATCTACCAGCTCGCTCAGCTTGCCGGCCTCGCGCCGCACACCGATGGAGCCATCGGCCTGCACCACCGCCAGGCCGGCCGAGTCGTACCCCCGGTACTCGAGTCGCTTCAATCCTTCCAGAATTATGGGGGTCGCGTCGCGCGGCCCAACGTAGCCGACTATACCACACATAGATTTTCTCCTGTCCGACTATCTCGAGATCAAATCGAGCACGGCGAACAGGCTCAAATTGCCCTCCCGCCCGCCGGCGCGAAAGGTCTGGCGCACGCGGAGGCCGCTCGCGGCGGCCAGTTGGCGCACCTCGGCCTCGTCCACCAGATGACAGTAGCGCAGCCCCTGCCCGCCGCGTTTCCAGTCGAGCAAATAGTCGCCCACCTCCAGCGCCTCCGGTTTCACGTCCGCCCGGCTCCAGGCAACGATCTTGCGCCGCATACGCTCGTTCGTGATAAACTGCCACGTGGAGAGGATGAGAATGCCGCCGGGTTCTAACAGAGCGGCCATGTCGCGCAGCACCCGCAGCCGCAGATCAAAACCGGGGATGTGATGGAGCACGGCCAGGCAGGTGATCAATGTCCAATGCCCAATCTCCAGTGACCAATCGGATCGAGTTACGTCGGCGACGCGGAATTGGGCCGAGATGTTTGTCAAAAGGTCGGCCTGGGCGCGGGCCGCCTCGATCATTTCCGCTGCTGCGTCCAGCCCCAGATAGGTCGCGCCGGGCCGCTCCCGGTCGAGCAGCAGCGCCAGCCGCCCGTTGCCGCAGCCCACGTCCAGCACCTGCGCGTGCGGCGGGATGTGGGGCAGGATGGCCGTCAGCGCCGGGTCCGCTACAGGCCGGCTTTCGGCAAAAGATTGGGCGAAGGCGGTGTAGAACTCGCGGTTCAGGGCGAGCAGTTTCTCGGCGGTTCCTCTGTCCATTGCCAGGATTATAACCTCAAAAGTGTAGATGACAACCTGTAATTCGTGCCCCCCTGACCCAAAAAACTTGACACGTCTTATTTCCCGTGTATAATTT
>CAYNVC010000361.1:0-3058 GCA_964400615.1 uncultured Anaerolineales bacterium
AGGTTGTGCCCAATCCTGTGCATAGTTACCTGGGGTTTTTGTATGCTCATCGGTAGAGGTGTACCGCAGCAAAGTTACCACCCAGTACACCGCCCTACAGTGCGTCAACCAGGCCGCGCTTACGCGCGTGCCAGAGGTGGCCCCACACACTTGCAGATAGTCTTCTGGCCGAGTCCCCGATTACGAAACCATTTGAACCTTCACACATCAAGGAGTGAATCATGTCAAAAGTACCGTGGATGAAGGGCGTCTACCCGGCCCTGGTGACCCCCTTCCAAAAAAATGGAGACGTGGACGAGGATAAATTCCGCGCCCTCATCCGCCACGTGCTGCCGCACGTGGATGGGCTGGTCCCCTGCGGCACGACCGGCGAGTTCAACTATCTGACCGCCCAAGAGCAAAAACGGCTGGTCGAGATCGCCGTCGCGGAGGCGGGCGGCAAACCGGTCATCGCCGGGGCGGGAGCCTCCGGCACGCGGGAGGCCATTCGACTGGTCCGCAACGCCCAGGAGGCCGGGGCCACCGGCTGCCTGGTCGTCCCCCCCTACTTTCTCCACCCCTCCGACAAGGGCATCTACCAGCACTATTACGACATCTCCCAGGCAGTGGACATTCCCATCCTGCTGTACAACATCCCCCAGGTGATGGACGCCTACCTGCCGCGTCGCGTCGTCGAGGATTTGGCCGACATCCCCAACATAGTCGGCCTCAAAGATTCCTCCGGCAACCTGACCTATACGATGGAGGTCTTGGAGTTCGCCGGAGACCGGATTGACGTGTTCATCGGCCACGACGAGGTGGTGCTGCCCGCGCTGGCGGGCGGGGTCAGCGGCATGATCCTGGCCTCCGCCCAGGTCTACCCAGAGATATGGCAGGGCGTGTTCCGCGCCGTGCAAGCAGGCGACCTGGCCGAGGCGCGCCGCTTACAGCGCAGCGTGCAAAAACTCTCACGCATCTTTGTCCGCTACGGCGGCGGGGTGGCGGTCAAACAGGCGCTCAAGATGATGGGCGTGGACGCCGGACGACCGCGTCGCCCGCTCAAACCGGTCGGCGGGGCGCTCTTGCACGAGGACCGGGCCGAGATACGGCTGGAACTGGAAAAACTGGGGAAAATACAAATCCCAATGACCAATTTCCAATTTCCAATGAGCGCATTGGAGGAACGATTTGGAGATTTGGAGCTATCGGCAGACGCGATCAAGAAAGCGGGGTTACGGCTTGGGACAGGACGGGCAGGCGCGGAGCCGGAATGGGTGCAGCTCGACCTGGTCGCCGGGCCAAAGGACTCGCCCCTGGGCGATTCCTACGCCTACCAACTCACCTACCCCCTGCACCGGCGCGAGGCGCTGACCACCATCCTGGAGCCTAACCTGACCGTCCGCCCGGCGACGCTGATCCTGCCGGCGGTGGAGCAAAAGAACCTCCGTCAGGCCAATATGATTTACGGGCCGACCCAATCGGCGGCGGCCAAGGCGATAGTGGACGCGCTGGCGGCGGGGACGATTCCCCCGGCGGCGCTGGACGACGAGGTAATGATCGTGCTGGCGAGCGTTGACCCGCGCGCGCTCGACCGGCACGCACTGTACCACAACGTGTACGCGGCAATGAGCGCCGCGCTAGAACAGGCGTTTGGAGGTCAAGATGGGTCATAAAACTGATTGGTTCAAGGGCATATTCCCCGCCCTGGTGACACCGTTCACCGCAAACGACGAAATTGACGAACCGGCTTACCGGGCGCTGATCCGCCACGTACTGCCCCACGTCAACGGGTTGGTTCCCGCCGGCACGACCGGCGAGTTTTCCTACCTCTCCCTCGACGAGCGCAAGCGCATCATCGAGATCGCCATTGACGAGGCGGGCGGGCGCGTGCCCGTCGTCGCCGGGACGGGCGCTCAATCCACCCGCGAGACGCTGGAACTCACCCGCTGGGCACAGGAGGCCGGAGCCACGGGGGCGCTCGTCGTGGCCCCCTACTACCTCAAACCCAGTTTCAACGAGGTGTACGAGCATTTCGAGCGGGTCAACGAGATCGGGCTGCCCATCATCCTCTACAACATCCCCCAGTGCTCCGGCTCCCACTTTCGGTGGTGGAACGCCGAGGGCATGGCCAGGAATTTCGAGAACGTGGTGGGGATCAAAGATTCCAGCGGCGACCTGCCATTTATGGAAGCCATGTTCGAAAAGGTCAAGGGAGAGATCGGTATCTTTGTCGGGCACGACGAGGTGGTGATGGCCGCGCTGGCCGCCGGGGCCGATGGCGCCATCCTCGCCAGCGCCAACCTGATCCCCGACATCTGGCAAGAGGTCTACCGGGCGGTGCAGGCGGGCGACCTGGCGGCCGCCCAAAAGTGGCAGGCCGAGATACAAAAACTCGTGCGCATCGTCGTGCGCTGCGGCTCCACCCAGGCGGTCAAGGAAGGATTGGGCATGATGGGCGTGCCGGTGGGCAACTCGCGCCACCCAATCATGCCCGGCGGCGCTTTCCGCCGCGAAGACCGGGAGGAACTGCGCATCCAGTTAGAGAACCTGGGCAAGATCGGCCACGAGGAGCGCGAGTTCGACCTGGGCGGCAAGGTGGTCACGAGCCAGTACCCGGCCGTGCCCTACACCCCGGCCCGCTTTACGGGGTTCACGCTCAAAGTGGGCGAGGGGTTCGCCGGGCCGCCCTTCCAGGAGTTGGCCCACATTGACCTGCTGCTGGGGGTCAAAGAAGGGCCGGTGGGGCGGGCCATCGAGCGGGCGTTGAACGAGGAACGGCCCGGCCACGAGGTGCGGGTCATCACCGAGCAGCCACGCACGTTGCTGGTGCCGACCGTGACCGTGCGCAGCGCCAAACAGCGCCGCCACGTCTACGAGGAGGCGGCCCAGGGGGTGCTCAAGGCCATTGAGGCCGAGATCGAATCCGGCGTGCTGCCGGAGGGCGGGCTGGACGACCTGTGTATGATCGCCAACGTGTTCGTCCATCCGGCGGCTGCCATCCGCCAGCGGGTAATGTTCAACAATTTCAAGGCCATGCGGGCCGCGCTGCGCAAGGCTTTGGAGGGTCGCCCCTCGTTGC
>CAYNVC010000362.1:0-3042 GCA_964400615.1 uncultured Anaerolineales bacterium
TGATCGAGCACGCCTCGGCCACGTTCGAGGTCAGTGGTGTCTCGCGGGCCTGCTCGCACCAACTGGTGCGACACAGGTTGGCTTCATACTCGCAGGAGAGCCAGAGGTACGTCCCGATGGACGACCCCGAATGGGCGCTACCCCCGGCCATCCTGGAAAACCCGGCGGCGAGAGCAATCTGGGAGCAGTTCGAGGTCGAGGTGAAAGGGGCCTACCGGGCGCTGCGCGAGTTGGGCGTGCGCAAGGAGGATGCCCGCTTCGTGCTGCCCAACGCAACTGCCACCCGCATCATCGTGACGATGAATTTCCGCGAGCTGCTCCACTTTTTCCGCCTCCGCATATCCCCGCCCGCCCAGTGGGAAATCCGCGCCGTCGCGGCCCGTATGTTGGAACTCGTCCATCCCCACGCCCCAGGTGTATTTGGCGGCCTGCGGGAGGAGTTGCGATCTCGCCACCCCACCTTTTTCGCGTTTGACCACTGACGGAACTTTTCCTGCGGGCGTCTAATCAGCGGAGCAACGAGGCTCCAAACTACAATTGGAGGTGAGTCATGTTCAAACGTATCGCTCTTTCCCTGGTACTGGCGCTCGTCGTGACGACCGGCTGCGCCCCGGCTCCGACCGTCACACCCGGCCCCACTGCCACACCGGCCCCGCCGCAGCCGGTAAACGTCTCACACACAGGCGGTTTTGCCGCCTACGCGCCGGTCCCGGTGGACGTGGTGCCCGCTGCACCGGATTATGTCCCCAGTCTGGATCAAGTCATCAACCCGGACGTGATCGCCTGGCTCGACGAGGCCCAGCGGACAGCGCTGGAGGAAAACGGCTTTGTCGTCACACCCAACGGGTACGAGCAGATATACCAAATCTACGAAAATGCCCAGGAGAGCGGCACGCCGGTTCTGGTCACAACTGACCTGGTTCTTCACTCCTTCCACATCCTTTACGACTATTCGCTGCGCCTGGCCGAAATCGAGCACTTTATTGCCGACCTGCAGGCCCTGAACACAGCTATGTTGGAATCGGCCCAGGCCGACTATACGTCTACCAGCGGCCCGGCGCAGGAAGCGGCCTGGCAAAACCTGGCCTACTTTGCCGTCGCCGTCAAGCTGCTGACCCCAGATGCAGACGTCCCCGCCCCCGTGCGCGACGCGGTGCAGGATGAACTGGCCCTCATCGAGGCCCACGGCGGATTTTCCGCCTCTCCCATCTTTAACCATTACCGCCAGGATAGCGGCCCCAGCTACCTCGAGGATTATAGCCAGTACGTCCCGCGCGGACACTATACCCGCAACGAGGATTTCGAGCGTTACTTTCGCGCTATGATGTGGTACGGGCGCATGCCGTTCCACCTGGCCGTCCCCGACGAACCGGCCGCTGCCCTGCGGGAGACGCGGAGTGCGCTGCTGATCGTGCGGGCACTCTACAACGCCCAGGCCGGTGGCGAACCGGCGCTCCAGGTCTGGGACCGCATCTACGAGCCGACCGTCTTTTTCGTCGGCGCGGCCGATGACCTGACCCCCTACGATTACGCCGCCGTCGCCAACCAGGTCTACGGTGGCCTGCCCGACCCCATCGCTCTGGCCGACGAGGCCAAACTGGACGAGTTCATCTCCGCCGCTCAAAAGCTCCGCCCCCCCGCCATCGTCGGCGGCATGGTCACAGATCAACAGGACGCCGTGGAGGCGACGATGGGCTTGCGCTTTATGGGGCAGCGCTTTATCCCCGATAGCTACATGTTCCAGCAATTGGTCTACGACGAGGTCTCCCTCTACCGGGGAACGGGCCAGCCGTTCACAATGTCCCCCTCCCAGGCCGGGCCTATCCGGGGTTTCCCGCGCGGGCTGGATATACAGGCCGTGCTGGGCAGCGTCCGCGCGCTCGAGATCCTCGCCGCCGAGGGGGATACCGACTATGACGGCTACGCCGGGCAACTGGCCGAATTGCAGGAAGAGTTCGCCACTCTGCCAGATGAACAGTGGACCGAGAACCTCTACTGGAACTGGCTCTACACCCTGTCCCCGCTCCTGGAGAGCAAGGGAGAGGGGTATCCGGCATTTATGCGCTCGTCCGCCTGGACGGACAAGGATTTGCACACCTGGCTGGGTTCCTGGAGCGAACTGCGCCACGATACCATCCTCTACGCCAAACAATCCTACGCCATAATGGCGGCCGCTGCGCCCGGCCCGGCGGTGGAACCGCCCCAGGGATATGTCGAGCCGCAGCCGGAGGTCTATGCCCGTTTGGCCGCGCTCACTGCCCAGATGCAGGCCGGGTTGGGCGAGCGTGACCTGCTCAACGACGAGATGGCCCAAAAGCTGGACCGGATGGAAGCGTTGCTGCTCGAGCTCGAGGCCATCAGCGAGAAAGAACTGCGCGGCACCGGGTTGAGCGACGACGAGTACGAGACCATCCGCTTCATTGGTGACACGCTAGAGAGCCTGACCACCTTCTCCCAGGAAATCGAGGGGGAGATTACGTCCGAGGCCGACGAACGAATGGCGCTCATCGCCGACGTGCACACCGACACCAACACCGGTCAGGTGTTAGAGGAGGGAGTGGGCGACGCTTTCCCCATCTACGCCATCGTGCTGGTGGAGGGAAAGCAGCAAGTAGCGTTGGGCGGCGTCTTTTCCTACTATGAGTTCAAGCAGCCGCTGGATAGTCGCCTGACCGACGAGGCATGGCAGGAAATGTCACCGCTGCCAGACCGCCCGGCCTGGACGGAGAGTTTCATCGTCTCGCAGTAAAATTGCGCGGGGCCAGGGCCTTTCAATTCTGGTGCGCCCGGCTGGACGCAGACAAACGCAGACGACGCAGATCGGGCACCAGAAAAACAGCGTTTTCAGCGTTCGCCTGCGTCCTACCCTTGTGCGCCGGAATTGGCACCTGGATGCTGGACGCAGATCGGGCACTAGAAAAACAGCGTCTTCAGCGTTCGTCTGCGTCCTACCCTTGTGCGCCGGAATTGGCACCTGGATGCTGGACGCAGACGACGCAGATCGGGCACTAGAAAAACAGCGTTTTCAGCGTTCGTCTGCGT
>CAYNVC010000363.1:0-3024 GCA_964400615.1 uncultured Anaerolineales bacterium
CTTGCCAATCCGCAAGTTGGCAACTTGCGCTACGTGACGCAGTTCGGCAACTTGCCAGGACGCAATAGTCTGATAGAATTATCCCCATCGGCACACCTTTTCACCAAACGAGAAACCAGGCTTTTTCCTAAAGCCTGGTTTCTTACCCACAAACTCGAGGAGGGACATCAAATGAAACGAGCCGTCAGTATCAGCCTGGGCAGCGTCAAGCGAGATAAAAAAGTCACCATCACGCTGCTGGGCGAGGAGATCACGATTGAGCGGATCGGCACCAACGGGGACGTGGAAAAGGCAATCCAACTCTACAACGAACTGGACGGCAAAGTGGACGCTTTCGGCGTGGGCGGCATTGACCTGGGGGTGACAATCGCCGGGCGTCATTACCCGCTCTACGACGCGCTGAAACTGGTCGCCGGGGTCAAACAAACGCCGGTCGTGGACGGGGGCGGGCTAAAGCTGACCCTGGAGCGCCAGGTGGCCCAGTTCATCGAGCAAGAAATTGGCGCCGAGGTGCAGCCCAAGCGGGTGCTCGTCACCGCCGGGGTGGACCGGTACGGCAGCGCTCTCTCGTTCGACGAAGCCGGGTACGAGATCATCTTTGGCGATCTGGGATTCGCCCTCGGCATCCCCATCCCCATCCGCTCGCTGGGCGGGTTGCGCCTGCTGGCCCGCATCCTCATGCCAATCGCCGGGCGGCTGCCGCTTTCGTTCATCTACCCCACCGGCGAAAAGCAGGAAGAGATCACGCCCAAGTTCGGCAAGTGGTACGCCTGGGCCACAGTCATCAGCGGCGATTGCCTCTACATCAAACAACACATGCCAGATGATCTCACGGGCAAGGTCATCGCCACCAACACCACCACCCCCGCCGACGTGGAAGCGTTCCGCAAGCGGGGCGTGCGCTATCTGGTGACATCCACGCCCCGGCTGGAAGGGCGTTCCTTCGGCACCAATATGATGGAATCGGCCCTGGTCGCCATCGCGGGCAAGGGCCGCCCGCTCACCACCGACGAGCTAGAGGAGATGATCGCGCGGCTCGATCTCAAACCCACGCTTCAGCGGTTGAACGAATAGCGAATGGCGAATATGGAGAGCGAGATGGATAAGAATAGCGTGAACCAACCATCGGTCGTGGCGGTCGTCACCGCCGGGTGGAGCCCCAAAGAGGACGATCCGCTGGCCGAGTACACCCACCACACCACCCCCAAAGCCCTCATCCCTATCGCCGGCAAGCCAATGATCTCTTACGTGGTGGACGCGCTGGCCGGATCAAGTTACATCGAGCACATCGCCGTCGTCTCACTCGATCCGGCCGCCGACGCGGGGTTTTCGGTGACGGTCGAATACGTGCCCGGCGCGGGAGACATTCTGAGCAACGTGGAGGCCGGCATCAATTACGTGGCGCAGCATTATCCCGACGCGGACGGGGTACTGATCAGCAGTTCCGACGTGCCCACCATCACGCCACCCATCGTGGACGCCTTTATCGAGGAGTGTTTCCGCACCGACCACGATCTGTACTATAGCCTCGTCGAGCGAAAGGTGATGGAGGGCAGGTTCCCCGGCTCGCTGCGCAGCTACACCCACCTGCGCGAGGGAGATTTTGCCGGCGGCGATCTGATACTCATCCGCCCCAGCATGGTACTCGACCAGCGAGAATTGTGGCGCGATCTATCTGCGGCCCGCAAAAGTTCGCTGCGCCAGGCGCGGCTGGTGGGCATGGGGCTGTTTCTCAAGCTGCTCACCCACCGCCTATCCCTGGCCGACGCCGAGCGCCGCATCAGCCAGGTGCTAAACGTGCGCGGGCGGGCCGTCCCGTTCCCCTACGCCGAGGTGGGGATGGACGTGGACAAGCCGTTCCAGTTAGAGATCGTGCGCTCCGAGTTGGAAGCGCAGGTCGCGCGAGCGTAATCCCCTTGCAGCGGCTTTTGGCTCTCGACCAACGATTATCGGCGCGGCTCGCCATCCCACGCGGGCCGCGCTCGCTGCGCCTGCTGGCGCTGCTCGCCGCCCACAGCGGCGACAGCCCGCTCTGGCTGCTCGGCGCGGGCGCGGCGATTATCTGGGGGAACGATTTCTGGCACGGGTTAGGCTGGCGCGTGCTGGCGGGGACGTTGGTCGCCGGGGTCGTCACCACTGCCCTCAAGTTGCTCTTTCGCCGCCAGCGCCCGCCGGGAGAGGGGCGCGGGTTTTACTCCCGCTTCGACCGCCACGCTTTCCCCTCCGGGCACGCCGGGCGTTCCGCCTGCATGGTGGTGTTGCTGGCCCCGCTCCTCTCCCACTGGGGGTTGGCGCTGCTGCCGCTCTGGGCCGGGTTGGTTGGGCTGGCCCGCGTTGCACTGAGAGTACACTTTGTCTCGGATATAATCGGCGGCTGGGCGGTGGGACTGCTGACCGGGGGGGCGCTGCTCCTGCTCTTGTGAAAAACACACCTTTTTTTGAAAACATACGCACCGGGACGTTTTGGCAACGTCCGCCAATTTTATCTTTCCGCACGGCACAATTTTTGGATATAACCCCCGGTCATTTCAGAGAATCCTGCCACACCCCCAATATCTTGGAGTCGCCGTGGCTGCCACCCCCAGGAGTGGCGCTACCCGCTCACACCATAAATTGGGAGCGACGATATTTTGCTTTACCTTAAAACCGGATTGGTTTTAAGTTCAGGGCAGCAAAATCAGTTGTCGTGAATCCAGTCCTTTGGTAAAATAGCGCCGCTTCGTAGGAAGCATCAGTCAGCGCGAGGAACAATCTTGCGGCCACAGTTGCCGTAACTCGCTCTTCTGACCACCACATTGCTTCCTAAAATCAACCATCTAGCAGGCTGTCGGAGAGAAAGCTGACGCTCCGTTTTGGGCCAAATTTTGAGGTTCGGGCAGCGCTTGGGGCCTTATTTTCAGCCAAATACGGACCCAGGCAGGCATTTTTGCCCAAAAATCACATAATCTGACAGACCATTGACCCAACGATAAGCAAAAACGGGGCATTTTTACAGGACGAACGTTCACTCCGACAGCCTGCTAG
>CAYNVC010000364.1:0-3017 GCA_964400615.1 uncultured Anaerolineales bacterium
CGACGGCGGTCAACCTGGCCTGGGCGGTGGAACGGGTCTTGCAGCGGGTAGCGGCCGAGCCTGACCACGTCCGAATGCGGGCGGTCGCTTTGGAAGAAGCGCAGGCCATCGCCGACGAGGACGTGGACGTGAATCACCGTCTGGGGCGGGCGGGCGCTGCCCTGATCCCAGAAGGGGCGACGATCTTGCATCACTGCAACACCGGGGCGCTGGCTACGGTGGACTATGGCACGGCGCTGGGCGTCATCCGCGCCGCCCACGAGCTGGGGAAACGGATTCACGTCCTGGTGGACGAGACCCGGCCCCGCTTGCAGGGAGCGCGTCTGACCGCCTGGGAGCTTGGGCAGGCGGGAATCCCCTTTACCGTCATCGCCGACAACGCCGCCGGCCACTTTATGCGCACCGGTCAGGTGGACGTGGTGTTGGTGGGAGCTGACCGGGTGGCGGCCAACGGGGACGTGGCTAACAAGATCGGCACCTACAAGCTGGCGGTGGTGGCGCGGGAGAACGGAATACCGTTTTACCCTTGCGTGCCGGTCTCTACCATTGACCTCTCCACGCCGTCCGGGGACGACATCCCAATCGAAGAGCGCCCGGCTGAAGAGATACTGGGCATTTCCTTCCTGGGGCGTCCGGTTTTCCCGGCCGGGGCGCGGGTGGCGAATCCCGCTTTCGACGTGACCCCGCACCGCTACGTCACCGGCATTGTCACCGAGAACGGCGTCGCCTACCCGCCGTTCCAAACGAGCCTGCGAAAAATGGTGTTGGGTGAAGTATGAACCGGGCAGTGGGTCGAGACAACTTGCCCGTCATCATCCTGTGTGGCGGACAGGGAACCAGGATGCAGGGCGCTACGCCGGTCAAGAAGGAGCTTGTCCCCGTCGGCGGGCGGCCGATTCTCTGGCACGTGATGAAAATCTATGCCGCCTTTGGCTACTCCGATTTCATCCTGGCCCTGGGCTATCAGGCCGAATCGCTCAAGCGATATTTCCTCGATTACGAGGCGTTGAACTGCGATTTCACCGTCCGCCTGGGCGGCGCGGGTGATATTTCCTACCATCGCACCCAGGTGGAGGAGGAGGGTTGGGCCGTCACGCTGACCGATACCGGCCCGCCCGACGTGGAAAAGGGGACGCGCATCTACCGCGCCGCCCGGTACGTCGAGGCCGATACCTTTTTCGTCACATACGGCGATGGCGTGGGGAACGTGGACATTGACGCTTTGCTGGCCTTTCACCGCCGGCACGGTCGGCTTGTGACCATCACCGGCGTGCAGCCCTGGTCACAGTACGGCATTCTCCAGGTGGACGAGGCGGGGCAGGTGGCGGGATTCGTGCAAAAGCCGCGCCTGGAGCATTGGATCAACGCCGGGTTTATGGTTTTCGAGCGCCGGGTGTTGGATTACTTGCGCGGCGACGACGTTCACCTGGAGCGGGAGACGTTCCCCCGTCTGGCCGCCGAGGGGCAGTTGATGATGTATCGTCACACCGGGTTCTGGCGTTCGATGGATACGTTCAAGGAAGCGATGGAACTGGATACTATATGGCGCGAGAGTGCGCCGTGGAAAGTTTGGGGGTGAGGATTTGGATTCCTTTTGGCTTGACCGCCCTGTTCTCGTCACCGGCTGTACTGGCTTTCTAGGCTCCTGGTTGGTCATTTCCCTGGTCGAAAAAGGGGCCGCGGTCGTAGGCTTGATCCGCGACGAGGTGCCGTTTTCTCACCTGCGCCGCTCTGGATACCGGGATCGCATCGCCGTTGCGCGCGGCGACGTGACCGATTACCAGATGGTCGAGCGGACGCTAAACGAATACGAGATCGAGACCGTGTTCCACCTGGCTGCTCAGACCATCGTCCCCATCGCCAACCGGTCTCCCCTTTCCAC
Organism: uncultured Anaerolineales bacterium; assembly: GCA_964400615.1. Lineage (GTDB taxonomy): Bacteria > Chloroflexota > Anaerolineae > B4-G1 > B4-G1 > B4-G1. The sequence continues at coordinate 1,883 of CAYNVC010000364.1, forward strand.
CTTTGAGACCAACATCAAGGGCACCTGGACGATACTGGAAGCGGCGCGGCGCTCTCCTACGGTGGGCCGCGTGTTGCTGGCTTCGTCGGACAAGGCGTATGGCATACACGAGACCCTGCCCTACACCGAGGACGCGCCCCTGTTGGGTTGTTACCCCTACGATGTCTCCAAAGTCTGCGCCGAGATGGTCGCCCGCACCTATACCGTCACCTACGGTTTGCCGCTCGCCATCACCCGCTGCGCCAATCTCTACGGTGGCGGGGATCTGAACTGGAGTCGCATCTTTCCGGGCACGGTGCGCAGCGTCATCAGGGGAGAGCGGCCCGTCCTGCGCTCCGATGGCACTATGGTGCGCGATTATCTCTACGTCCGGGACGCGGTGGACGCTTATTTGGTCCTGGCTGAACGTCTGGACGACCCGGCGGTGCGAGGGGAAGCGTTCAATTTTGGGATGGACAACCCCAAATCGGTGCTCGAGATCGTGCAGACCATCATTGCCCTCTCGGAGCATCCAGACCTGGAGCCGGTGGTGCTGGCCGACGCTCCCAACGAGATTCAGGCCCAGTACCTGGATAGTGGGAAGGCAAAGCGGGTGTTGGGCTGGACGCCTCGCTATTCACTCAAAGATGGTTTGCAGGAGACGCTGGCCTGGTATCGTGAGTTCCTCGCCGAATCATTTGGTTGAGTCTCACTTGTCGAGGAGTGTGTGGATATGTATGCAATCGAGTTCCAGACTAGAATAGAAGAAGGGGTGATTCAGATACCGTTGCAATACCGGAACAAGCTAGAGCAAGTGGTGAGTGTCATCATCCTGGCAAACGTGCCAGAGAAAACGGTTAACCTGATAGACCAACTCTTGGAGTCGCCTCTCAAAATCGAGGGATTTCAACCGCTGCCGAGAGAGGAAATTTATGCACGCGCTTGAACTACCTGGGCGTTGTTTCGTTGATACAAATATTTGGTTGTATGCTTTTATCGAGTCGGGCAATGACCAGAAAAGGATAGCGGCTAGAGCCATTGTGCAGGATTGCGACGTGGTAATTAGTACGCAGGTTATCAATGAAACGTGTGTCAACTTGCTGAAGAAAACGCCGTTGCGAGAGATAGAAATTCGGCAGTTGCTTGCAGCTTTCTA
>CAYNVC010000365.1:0-3012 GCA_964400615.1 uncultured Anaerolineales bacterium
ATCACTCGAACCCTGGGGCACAGGCCGGAACGCGGGCATCCTGCCCGCCTGCGGGTGCGGGTTCAACGTTTGAGGGCTGCCGGAACGCGGGCATCCTGCCCGCATGCGGGCAAGAGTTCAAATCCAATTGCACCTGATCCGCGTCATCCGCGTTTGTCTGCGTCCAGCCTGGGGCGCAGAAGGAGTACCGGTGTGGACGTCATCCTGACCCACGAAAATGCAGATTTCGACGCGCTTGCCAGCCTGCTGGGGGCGAGCAAATTGTTCCCTGCCGCTGTGCCGGTGCTGCCGCGCCGCATCAACCGGAACGGGCGTGCCTTCCTGGCCCTCTACGGCGCTGAACTCCCCTTTGTGGCCCCTCGAGACCTGCCCCGTGGCCGGCGCAGAATCAAACGCGCCATCCTGGTGGACACGCAGGGCCTGACCACGCTCAAGGGAATGGGGCGCAACTTGCAGGTGGACATCATTGACCACCACGAACTCGACCGCGAGCTGCCCCCCGGTTGGAGCTTTTCCGGCGAGCCGCTGGGGGCCGCGACCACGCTGCTGGTCGAGGGAATCGCGGCCCGTGCTCTCCGTCTGAGTAGGATCGAAGCCACCCTGTTGCTCCTGGGCATTTACGAGGACACCGGTTCCCTTTCCTACCAGGGGACGACCGCCCGTGACGTGCGGGCGGCGGCCTGGCTGTTGGAGCGGGGAGCCAGCCTCTCCGTCGCGGACAAATTTCTGCACCACCCCCTGGCCCCAGAGCAGCGTGAACTCTACGAGCGGTTGCTCGAACAGAGCGAAACCCACGAGATCGAAGGGCATACCGTCATCGTCGCCTGGGCCACGGCGGACGAATTTTCGGACGAGATCTCGACCCTGGCCCACAAACTGCGCGAACTATTGGAGCCGGAGGCCCTGTTCGTGCTCGTTGCCCTGGATGGCGGCAAGCGGGTGCAGCTCGTGGCCCGCAGCGCCAGCGACGATATAGATGTCTCCGCCGTGGCGACGCACTTTGGCGGGGGCGGGCACAAGCGGGCCGCTGCCGCGCTCATCCGCCGCCGCTCCCTACAGGCGGTGCGCCGGGAACTGGTCGAGCTGCTTGCCCAGGTCGTGCGCCCCAGCGCCACCGTCGCCCAGGTCATGTCGCTGGGCGTGCAGGTGCTTTCCCCACAGGACACCGTCGCCTCTGCCGCCGAACGTATGCAGCGCACCGGCCACGAGGGATACCCCGTCGTCGCCGAAGGGCGCGTGATCGGCCTGCTGACCCGGCGGGCCGTAGACCGGGCCTTGCAGTTCGAGATGGGCGGCGTGCCCGTCGCCCAGGTGATGGAGGCCGGCAGCGTCACCGTCAACAGCCACGATTCGATAGCCCGCCTCCAACAGACGATGATCGAGAGCGGTTGGGGCCAGATTCCCGTCGTCGAAGAGGGCCGCATAGTGGGAGTGGTCACGCGCACTGATCTGATCGCCCTGTGGGGTGCACCCCCTCAGCCCTCCGGCCGGCGTGACGTGGTCCCACTGCTGGAACAGGCTCTCGCGGCCCCGGTGCTGGCCCTGGTGCGCCGCATCTCGCAGGAAGCGCACGATATGGGGTTCGTACCCTACTTTGTGGGTGGGCTGGTGCGCGACCTGCTGTTGGGCGGGGCTGTGGTGGACGTTGACCTGGTCGTCGAAGGGGACGGGATTGCGCTGGCCCGCCGTCTGGTTGCCGACCTGGGGGGGCGGATGACCGCTCACAGACAGTTCGGTACCGCCAAATGGATCCCCGCGCCGGAGACGTGGCAGCGCGTCGCCGGGGAGATACCGTCCGCCCCTATGCCTGCCAGCGTGGACTTTGCCACAGCACGCACCGAGTTCTACACCCACCCCACGGCCCTGCCGCAGGTGGAGCGCAGCTCCATCCGCCAGGACCTCCACCGGCGCGATTTCACCATCAACACCCTCGCCATTCGCCTCGACCCCGACCACTGGGGGGAGTTGGTTGACTTTTACGGTGGCGAGCACGACCTCGAGAACCGCGTCATCCGGGTACTGCACAGCCTCAGCTTTGTGGACGATCCCACCCGTATGCTGCGGGCGGCGCGGTTAGAGGCTCGCCTGGGATTTCACCTCGATCCCCGCAGTGCGGAGCTGATCGCCGACGCGCTGCCGTTCCTGAGACGGGTGAGCGGCGACCGCATTCGCCACGAACTGGCGCAGTTGTTTGCCGAACGGGAGCCTGAGCGGGCGCTGTGCCGTCTGGAGGAATTGGGCATACTGCCCTACATTCACCCCGATCTGCACTGCGACAGATGGATCAAGGCCAGATTTAGCGCCCTGCGCACCATCCTGCGCTCCCAGGTCTGGGAACTGGGGCCGGAGGACGGTTTCTTTGTTCACCTGGCCCTGCTGGCGTACAGGCTCGACGGTGCGGCGCTGGAAGAGTTGATCTCGCGCCTCAAGGTGAAACGGGACGAGGCTGGCGACCTGCGCCTGCTCTCCGAACTGCGGGCCGGTTCCCCCCAATTGGGGAAAGCACGTCGCCCCAGCGTCGTCTACCACCTGTTGCAGCCCTACCCGGCTCGCGTTCTGGCCGTAGCCTGGATCGCCACCGACCGCAAGAAATTGCGTGGGCGATTGCTGCGCTACCAGACCGAGTGGCGCTTGGTGGAGACAGAGCTTGATGGCGACGATTTGAAAGAGATGGGGTTGTCCCCCGGCCCGCTCTTTGGCCGGTTGCTGGGCGCGTTGCGCGACGCCCGGCTGAACGGCAAAGTGCGCACGCGGCAGGAGGAAGAGGCGCTGGTGAAAAAATTGCTGTCCGCCGAACGGGATGGTCTCCCGTGATCATGTTCGTCTGCGTCCTACTCTTTATGCCGGACGCAGACAAACTCAGATGACGCAGACCAGGTGATAGAGGAAAAACAGCGTTCGTCTGCGTCCTAACCAGCACCGGCTCTTCCAGGCCGGTGTGGCCAGGGCACAATTTACCAAATTGCGCTACAGCCCCCGGCTGTTGCAGAGACGCACGTAGGGCAAGTTGCC
>CAYNVC010000366.1:0-3010 GCA_964400615.1 uncultured Anaerolineales bacterium
TGGAGAGAGAGAGCCAGGTAAACCAGGAGCGCTTCCTGTTGGAGAAGCGAACCAGAGAGTTGGACCGCCGCGCCCGCCGCTTCGAGGCCGTTGTGAGCGTCTCGCGCCGCCTGGCTTCGCTGCTCGATTTGGACGAGATGTTGGCGCACGCGGCCGGCCTGATAAAGGAGCAATTTAACTTTGATGCTGTAGTTATCTATCTGGCCGATGGCCCTGGTGGTGATGCCACTCTCCGTTCCTCTGCCGGTGTTTTCCCGGAGGTGGAAGATAGCCCCGTATTGTTGGAAGCCGTGCATCAGATGGTGGGCGGCGGCGCGGGGCGCATAGTTCAACTGCCGGCTGAGAAAGCGCCGCCTGGCTCTATAACCCTGCTTCGATTTCGCACCAGAGGCCAGTTGGTCGGCGCGTTGGCCGTGCGGGTTGGTGGCCCCACACCCCTGGATGACGAAGACGTCCCTATCCTGCAAATCGTGGCCGACCAGATTGGCGTCGCCGTTGACAATGCTCGCCTCTTTGGCGAGACCCAGGCCGGACTGCGCGAGTTGGACGCGCTCTCCCGCCGTTATGCTGCCGAGGCGTGGGAGCGACACGGGCAAATGGAGACGATGCATTACTCTTACGGCGGCGTGACATGCCTGGCCCAGGAGTGGCAGGTGGCCCGTGCACAGGCCTATTCCTCCGGCAAGGCGGTTGCTTTCGCAGGGAAAAGTGAGGCTGGCGAGGCTGTTCAGTCGTTGGCGGTGCCGGTTAGCCTGCGCGGTTTGACTATTGGTGTGCTCGGTTTCCATCGCCCGGCAGAATCTGGCGCGTGGCGAGCGGATGAGATAGATATGGTTCAGATGATCGCCGACCGCTTGGCCCTGGCAGCCGATAACCTGCGTCTGCTCCGGGACACCCAGCGCCGTGCCGCTCGTGAGCAATTGGTGGGCGAGATTTCTGACCGCATGCAACGCGCCGCAGATATGGGAGCTTTGATGCGCGTCACGGCGGAAGAGCTGAACCGGGCGCTGGGTGGCTCTCACACCTTTGTGCGGATGGAATTGCAGCCGGGGCCGGCCGGCGCGGATGAACTGAGCCATGCAACGCGAGAGGAAAGTTGAGATGAAAGATCGAGTGGCCGGAGAGTCTGAACTCGGACCAGAGATGCAAAGAGCGAGTAAACGAGCGCGGATCGTCTTGAGGTGGGGTATCGCGCGTAAACTTACCGTCGCCTCTTTGCTGATGATTGTGTTGACGTTGCTGGCGGGCGGAGTGGGTATCTTGCAGGTGTTGACCATCGGGCAGGCCGTCGGTCAGGTGCGCGAAAAGGAGCAGCAACGGGCACAATCCCTCGAGCTGCTGGCTGCCGGGCAGCGACTCGTGGCAGCGTTGGATCACATGCTCCTGGTGCAGGACTCGTCTTTGATGAGCACGGACGTTCCGGTATCCCTGGGCACTCTTGCCTTTCACCTGGGCGTCCTGCAAGAGATTGGCGGCGAACCCGGTACTTTGGCAGAGATGCAGGCAGCATACGATGAACTGCTCCAGGGGGTGGGTGAGGTGGATCGGTTGGCCCGCCAGGAGCGCTGGGCGGAGGCTAGCCAGGTATTGGATAGCGATGTCAGGCCGGTGAACGAGCGCGTGAACACTCTCGTCAAGCGATTGGTGCGTCAGGCCGATGACGACGTGGAAGCGGTGGTATCACGCGCCCAAACGGTGCTGAGGCGGGCAAGTCTGTCGTTGTTCGTTTTGCTGGTGTTGACCATGGGCATTGCCCTGGGCTGGCGACATTTTGTGTTCCGCGACATAAGTCTCTCCATTGGTGAGTTGCGGCGGGGAGTGGCGCGTATCAGCAGTGGCGATTTGGAACATAAAATAAGTATTCGAACCGGCGACGAGATTGAGGAATTGGGCGCCGAATTCAACAAAATGGCGGGCGAGCTGGCAGGACTGATTGGCAACCTGGAGCAGCGTGTGGCCGACCGCACGCGCGGTTTGCTCGCGGCGACACAGGTCTCCCGCGCTGTCACGTCGCTGCTCGACCTCGACGAACTGTTGGACCGGGTGGTGAACCTGGCCCGCGAGCGTTTCTCCCTCTATTACGTTGGCCTGTTCCTGGTAGACGAAGATCAGCGGTTTGCCGTCCTGCGATCTGGTACGGGAGAGGCGGGGCAGCGGATGTTGGCCCAGGGGCACAAACTCGAAGTGGGCGGGGGGTCAATGATCGGCCAGTGTGTGGTCCGGAACGAGGCCCGGATTGCATTGGACGTAGGCGAGGAAGCCGTTCGTTTCGACAACCCTCTTCTCCCGGATACGCGCTCCGAGCTGGCGCTCCCTCTCCACTCGCGGGGGCACGTCATCGGTGCTATGACCGTGCAGAGCGTGGAAGAGGCTGCTTTCGACCAGGCCGACGTTGCCGTTTTGCAGGCCATGGCCGACCTGGTAGCGGTGGCTATAGACAACGCCCGCCTGTTCGCCGAAACCCAGGCCGCGCTGGAGGAAGCTCAGGCTACCCAACGACGTTATCTGGGCCAGGCGTGGGCCGGATATATGCAAAGTATGGGAAGAACCAGCTACTACGAGGTCGGTGAAGCGGGTACATCTGTGCCGGACGACGTTCTGCTGTCCGAGGTCCGGCAGGCGGTGGAGAGGCGAGCCGCGACGGCGCTGACGGGCGATCACGCTGCTCTCGTCACGCCTGTTGCCCTGCGGGACGTCGTCATCGGCGCTTTGGGTGTTCACGACGACGACGGCACGCGCCGGTGGACCGATGAAGAAATTGAATTGATCGAGGCCGTGGCAGAGCGCATGGCCCTGGCTGCCGACAACCTGCGCCTGCTCCAAGAGACGCAGCTCCGCGCTGCCCGCGAGCGGTTGATCGGCGAGATTACTGACAAGATGCGTCGTTCCGTGGACATGGATGCTCTGATGCGAGTCATAGTTCAGGAAGCCTCTGCTGCTATGGGAACTCACATGACATTTGTACGATTGAGCAAGCAGGATGTGTTGGATGACGAGGGTGAGGAATAAG
>CAYNVC010000367.1:0-3001 GCA_964400615.1 uncultured Anaerolineales bacterium
TCGCCGACTGTCGTGATCTGTTGCGCTTCGTCGTCCGAGATCTCGCCCTCGAATTCTTCCTCGAACGCCATGATCAGCTCGACGAGATCGAGAGAGTCGGCTTCCAGATCCTCGCGGAATCGCGCTTCCGGTGTAACCTGATCCGGTTCCACTCCCAACAAGTCAACGATGATTCCCTTTACCCGCTCTAGTGTATCTGTCATTGGTTCACCTCCGTTTGATTTTTGTTTTTGGTTTGACGACAGGCTATATTCTACCCGCAGATGCCGGTTTGTCAAACTGTCCATCCCTCAATTTGACAATCAACCCCAGTGCGGGTATCATAGGTGCTCATTATGAGTAACACCCACGAGCACGCTGGGTTACGTCAGGAGCCTATGCTGCCACACCAAAATCAACAGCGCAAGTCCGATCACATTCGTATCAATCTGTACCAGGACGTTGGTTCCGAGCACACCTCGACCGGGTTCGAGCGTTACCGCTTTACCCATTGTGCCATGCCGGATTTTGACCTGGAGAGTGTGGATACCGGCGTCACGCTACTGGGCAAGCGACTGGCGGCCCCGCTCCTCATCTCCTCGATGACCGGTGGCACGGCCGAGGCAGCCGAGATCAACCGGCGGCTGGCAGAAGCGGCACAGTCCGCCGGTATTGGGATGGGGTTGGGGTCTCAGCGGGCCGCCATCGAGGACCCGGCTCTGGCGGACACCTATCGGGTGCGCCGCCTGGCCCCCGATATACTGCTCTTTGCCAACCTGGGCGCGGTGCAATTGAACTATGGCTATGGGCTGGACGAGTGCCGGCGTGCTGTTGATATGATAGAGGCCGACGCCCTGATCCTGCATCTCAATCCACTGCAAGAAGCCCTGCAACCTGAAGGGAACACTCGTTTCGCCGGGCTGCTCGCCAAGATCGAGGCGATTTGCCGGGCGCTGCCGGTGCCGGTGGTCGTCAAAGAAGTGGGGTGGGGCATTTCCGAATGGGTGGCCCGCCAGTTGGCAAACGCCGGGGTGGCGGCGATTGAGGTCGCCGGAGCGGGGGGCACGTCGTGGAGTCAGGTGGAAATGCACCGCGCCAGGGGCGAAATACAGCGCCAGACGGCGGCTGCCTTTGTTGATTGGGGCATCCCCACCGCCGAGAGTTTGTTGATGACCCGGCGCGGTGCGCCGGAACTGGTTGCCATCGCCAGCGGTGGTATTCGCAACGGGATTCAGATAGCCAAATCCATCGCGCTCGGTGCGACCGCGTGCGGCATTGCCGGCCCTTTTTTGCGTGCGGCCAACGAGTCCCTCGTCGCTGTGAGTGATTTGATTACTTTGCTCGTCACCCAATTGCGCGTCGCCATGTTTGCCACCGGCGCTGCCGATTTGCCATCTCTGCACCGTACACCCTTGATTTCCACGCCGTAACCAAAGCGCCGCTCAAGGGTTTAAGTATGGCGGTAGGCCATGTTTCTAACTCTCGCAAGGTTCCGGCGATCCGTTGGGAGCGTCCGGGCAAGCGCGACAGGAGAATAACAGTGAGCGAACATATTCCCGTCGGTGATGACGTGGAGAGAATCCCTTTCGACAAACGAGTGTTGTTGATCCCACACTGTCTCCGTCCTAGCAAGGATTGTCCGGGGACGATGACCAAACGTGGGTTGGATTGTACGGGGTGCACTCGCACCGAGTGCGCCGTCTACCAGTTGCGTGCTGCTGCCCTCGAAGCCGGATACGCGGGGGTGTGCGTCGCTCCTGGGGGGCGGATGGCTGTGCGATTTTTGGCCGAGCACAAGCCGGCCGGCGTAGTCGCGGTCGCATGCCAGCAGGAGTTGGAAGAGGGAGTCGAGGCTGTCAGCAAGATGGAATGGGATGGGCCTCCTCCCCCGGTGGCTCAGGTGCCACTTTCGAAAGATGGTTGTGTGGATACAGAGGTAGACGTTGTGCTGGCCCGCTCGATCATCTTTAGCCGCAATGGCGGAGAGGAGCAGTCATGACGACGTTGCTCGAAACTACATTTGCCCGTTACCTGCCGCTCATCGAAGAGGAGATGAGCGCCATTGTCCAAACCACCGAGCCGCGCCACGCTGGTCTCTTTGGCATGTTGCGCTACCACATGGGTTGGGCCGACGCCGAATTCAACCCCTGCCAGGCGCAGATCGGCAAGCGCATTCGTCCCATGCTCTGCCTGTTGTCCTGTGAGGCGTGCGGCGGCGCTGGGGAACAGGCCCTCCCCGCTGCGGCCGCGCTCGAATTGATGCACAACTTTACCCTCATCCACGACGACATCGAGGATGGGGATAAAACCCGCCGTGGTCGCACGGCTATCTGGGCGTTGTGGGGAATAGCCCAGGGGATCAACGTCGGCGACACGCTCTTCGCCCTGGCCCAACTATCCCTGGTGCGTCTGGCCGAGCGGCACGTTCCGGCGCAGACGATTGTAGAGGCGGTGCGTTGTCTGAACGACACCTGCGTCTCTCTGACCGGGGGGCAGTATCTGGACATTGGCTTTGAGAGCCGGGACCAGGTTTCTATCGCCGATTACCTGGCGATGGTGGAGGGCAAAACCGCCGCGCTGGCCTCTTGCTCCTGCTCATTGGGGACACTCGTCGCAGCTGCTCCCGCCGTTCAACGCAAACATCTGGCAGCGTTTGGCTACCACATGGGGATGGCGTTCCAGATGCGCGACGACGTGCTGGGTATCTGGGGCGACCCAGATGTCACCGGCAAGCCGGCCGGGGCCGACATCGCCCGGCACAAGAAATCCCTCCCCATCATCCACGGCCTGGAGCGGAGTGCGGAACTGCGTGCGCTTTTTGAGCAGGACGTTCTCTCAACCGCCGACGTGCGCCGCGCTACAGAGTTGTTGGGGGAGACGGAAAGCCGCGAGTACGCCGAGCAGTTGGTGTTGGAGCATCACTCCCTGGCGTTGGACGAGCTGGCGGCGGCGAACGCGCAAGGGCAGGCGGCGCAGGTGCTCTACGAGTTGGCTCGGGCGCTTCTCAACCGCGAGCGGTGAG
>CAYNVC010000368.1:0-2998 GCA_964400615.1 uncultured Anaerolineales bacterium
ATTTCCCTGGGAAAACAGGGTAGAGTGCGGGAACTTGTTCTTTTATGAACCCTAAGGAGGTGACAAAAATGGCGCAGCGTGATAAAATGCACCAGGTGATGGCGCGGGTGCTGGCGGTGATGCTGGCGGCTTCGTTCCTGCTGGCGTCACTGAGCTGGGTGGCACGCGCATACTGGGTATACGAGTGGAGAGAGGACAATCGTAGCAACTATTGCACCAACTGTTGCTCAGACAATAGAGGACACCAATGGACCGCAATACACTACAGTCTGTGGAGATGTTGGGACACCGGCTCCCCCTGCTATGACACGGGTCAGGACAAAACCGAGCATTACGATGATGGGTGCACAGTCTGGTGCGGCGATAAATGCCAATAGATCGAGAGGCAATGTGCCTGGGCTACTGGAGTGCGCGAGCACATCGCGCCTCTGGCGGCTGGCGCTTGTACTGCCCATCGTGCTCTGCCTGATTGGTTGCAACACCACTACCTCCACTCCCGTCGAAATATACTTTGTCGCCCAATCTGCCGCCGACCTGCAAGAGTACGTGGCTCGATTCGAGGCCGCCCACCCCGGCATCAAAGTCCACGTCTCGTACCGGATGCTGGTGCCGGACGACTGGCCCAGGCACTTTGACGCCGCATTACTCCGCAACGCCCCGGTCATGTCTCCCGATCAGGCTGCTCTGTTGCTCGACCTGATGCCGCTCATAGAGGCCGACCCCGGGTTTGGTGTGGGTGACTATTACCCCGGCGCTCTGGCCGCCGGGGATTTGAATGGCCGCCGGGTGACGATCCCTGTCGGCCTGGAGTTCGATGCTCTCGTCTACGACCCAAGCCAACTGAGCGCAGCCGGGGCTGCCTCACCCACACCTGGCTGGACGTGGGAAGAGATGGTGGACATCGCCAGGACGGTGGGACGATATCGAGCCGCTGAGGGGAGCGGGGCAGTGTTCGTGAACGGTATGGACCGAACCCGCGCGTTGGTCAACTGGATACAGCAGCAATCCCCTATCTACCAGGAGATGGACGGCAAATTCCTCCCCCTGCTCGACCGCCCCGAATTGCGATCCGTCGTCCTGGAAGCCAGCAGCGCATCTGCCGAACTGACAGCCGCTGCCGGTTCGGGAGTGTCTCTCGGTCGTTCCCTGTCCTATCTACAAGCCAACGAAGCGGTGATGACCGAGTATCCTCTTTTCTTCTTTGTGCAGCAACGTGCTCACTACCAGAACCTGGCCGTGACCGCCCTTCCACAACCGAATCTCTATCGGGATATGAGAGCGTCCGGCGGGCTGAGTATCAGCAGGGGGACGACACACGCGCAGGCTGCGTGGCAATGGATTCGCTTTCTCAGCCAGCAGAGCGGTATCGGCGCATCCTTTGGTGGCTCCGATCTGCCGGCACGCAAGTCTGTGGCCGCCGAGTTGCAGGTGTGGGAAAATATGGGGGACGAGGCTTCCCAGGTCATCGAGACGATCCTGGCTGCCCAGGATGGCACGGAGCATGGAGAAAATCACGAACCTTTGTGGTTCATCGTGGGCGATCTGGCAATCGCGTTACAGCAGATATACGACGAGAGTGTAGACCCCGATCAAGCCCTGGCTACAGCACAGCGGGAGGCCACGAACAGCGTCTCGGCCTGGTATGACGCGCAGGATTCTCAAATGGAGCAGTTTGTGGTAATCCCCCCCGTAGCGAAGGACGAGGAGACGGCGGCGGAGGTTCTCCTCGTCTCGGTGCAAGGCCCGGACCAGGAGATTTACGTATCCTGGGCCAAAGAGTTCGAAGCATCTCATCCGGGATGGGTCATCCAGACTGAGCCTCAGACTGCCGAGTCACCGGAGGCCGATTGTCTGCTCCTGCAAGTGAGCAGTTATTACTCCTTTGTCCCAATTGATATGCGATCCGTGATTCCTGTGGACTCCATAGGCGAACTCAACTCTTGCTTGACCGATGACGTTTTCTACTCCCAGGCTCTCGATGCCATCTCGTGGCACGGTCAATTACTCGGTGTTCCCCTTGCGGTTCGCCCCCTGGCGCTATACTACGACGCAGATGTCTTTGATCGAGCAGGTCTTGCCCCTCCCACCGCTGCCTGGACGGTAGCGGACGTTCTGGACGCCGCCGAAGCACTCTCCGTTGCCGACCCAACCCTGTTGGGGTACGCTCCCCGTGACGGCACGGAAGTACGTTTTGTGTTGGAACAGCAGGGTATCCCGTTGTTCAGCGACGAAACTTATCCCCAACCCCGGTTCACCGCCCCCGATGTCGTGCGTGAGATCGAACGATTGCGGGCATTGCAGGGTGGAACACAGGTAGTATCCTCCGCCCCGACGGTCATGGAGATGCCGGTCAGTACTGCCGGCAAGCCGCTCGGCTACGGCATATCGTCGGTGGAGGTCGTCGCCCTCCAGCCTCACCCTGGGACGAGGTGGCCCGTGGAGGTGAGCGTCGGTGCAGCGTCACGTCAGAACACGCACCTCCAGATGGCCTGGGAATGGATTACCTTCCTGGCCGCCCGAAGGGAAGCACGGACGTACGCTTTGCCGGCAGTGCGATCTATGGCAGGAGAACAGGCGCACCAGACGATGGACGACGATCTGTACACCGCCTATTCGACGGCGCTGGAGAGAATGCCCTCGCTTCCGGAGCGCGATGGCACGGTGATCGAAAACACCGCTCTGTGGTGGTTCAACCAGGCGATGGCGGACGTTGGCGCGGGAGATTTGCAGGCAGCCCTGGAACAGGCACAAGCCCGGGCGGAGCAGTTCGTGGACTGCGTAGCCGCCACCGGGATGGTAGAGGACACGTCTGTACTGGCGACGTGTGCCCGGCAGGTGGATCCGGAGCATTGGTTGGCAAGAATGGCCCCCTGATGATAGGCGGTGGCGACCTCCATCAATGAAGGGCTTTCGCTTGACCGGACAATCCCTATGTGGCATAATCAACCCCGCGTGGAGGTGTAGCCTATGCGAATCCGATTCCTGCTGCTGACCATAC
>CAYNVC010000369.1:0-2986 GCA_964400615.1 uncultured Anaerolineales bacterium
TCCTCACCGGTTCGGTGCAATGGGGATGCTTTAACGGCATGGAGACGGGGCTATTCACCGTACTCACACTGGCCGCGCTCGACTCTTTCCTGGCCGGGCGGATCGGCCTGTGCGCCCTGTGGCTGGGCCTGGCCGGGCTGGCTCGTCCCGAAGGACTGGTGCTGGCAATGGCAGCCGGGGCGACTTTTATCGTCACCTCCCGGCTGCGCTCATGCTCCATCCGGTGGAACGAATTGCTATTCCTCTCCGCAGCGGCACTGGCAGGATTTATACCCTCGCTCGTCAACCTGGCGCTCACCGGAACGACCGCCGCTGCTGGAATGCAAGCCAAAGCCTGGTGGCTCAACGTCCCCGCCTACCCGGAGGAAATCGCCCGCTCGATCCTGTTATCCTACCGCCACGTCATCCTGGGACATCTATTGGGCTGGGAAGCGGGCTGGCGCTGGTTCATACCGCCCGGCATGCTCATCCTCTCCCTCATGGGATGGGCCTGGCTGGGACTGCGCCGCCGTTGGGCCGCGTTGTTCGTGACCCTCTCCTGGTTTCTGCTGGGCACATTCTCCACCGCTACACTGACCACCTCCACCTGGCATCATGGACGTTACCAGGTTCCCTTTGTGCCACTGGCGTTGACCCTGGCGCTCACGGCCCTTTCGGCTCTGGCGCGGCGGGGGCGCCGTCGCTGGCAGGCGGCTCTCGTGGGGCTGGTTGCTTTCTCCCTGCTGGCGTCGTCGGCCTACTCGACCTTGCGCTTTGAACGCGCCTACCGCCTCTCCGTCAACACCATGATCCATCAACAACTATCCATCGCCGATTGGCTGCGCGAGCATCTGCCCCCTTCGGCCCGCGTGGGCGTCCACGACACCGGCAGCCTGCGCTACCTGGGAGGGCGTCCCACCTACGACTTGATCGGCCTGACCACCTCGAAAGCCGCCATCCCCTGGCGGAACGGCGCGGGAAGCGTGTTCGAGTTGATGGAACACTCGCCAATGCGCCCCGCTTACTTTGCCATCTACCCGGACGCTTTTTCCATCCCCTACCTGGCAGCGACCGACCTGTTCGCCCAACAATTGTTCCTGGTGAACGTGCCGGACTATGGCATCGCCAGCGCCGGCCCGGTGCAGGGCGTGTGGCGGGCCGATTGGCGATTGGCGGACAGCGGAGAGCAATTCTACCAGCCGGACATACTGGCGCACACCCACGGAATGACCCTGGTGGACACATTGGACGTGGCCGACATGGACGACGAGCAAGCTCACGGTGTCAAGTGGTGGCACGAGGCCCGCCGTCCCGGCTTTCCCACCGAGGTGCAGCAATTTGCCTACCGCGTCCTCCCGCAACGCCAAGTATTGGACGGCGGGCGACTCTTGACCGGCGGCATCTCCTTCGACGTAACGACCACGCCGGGCGAGCCACTGTGCCTCGTGGCCCGCCTGCACGCCCACGAAGCCGGAGCAGTGCAGGTGCGCGTGGATGAAAAAACCGTGGGGCGCTGGGCCTACCCGCCCGTGCCAGGTCAATGGCTGGAGACGATCTTTTGCACGCCGGCATCGGCAGTCACGAGTTCACAAACCCACGTCACACTCCAGGTGGATACGGACGGCCCCGACTTTCGGCATTACGCCCCCTACTACTTTTGGTTCCTCCAGGGTCAATCGGAGGAAACCCCGGCGGAGATTGAGCATCCCATAAACGCCACCTTCGGCAGCGACATCTCTCTGCTGGGGTTCGACCTGCCCGAACAAACCTGGCATCCCGGCGACGCGCTCCCGGTGACGCTCTACTGGCAGGCGACAGCGCCAACCAGCAGTGACGCCCAGGTATTTCTCCACCTGTACGACGGCGGCGGCAATCTAGGCCCCCAGACCGACGGTTGGGCTTATCACGGCACCCGCCCGCCATACACCTGGCAACCAGGCGAGATCGTGCCCGATCCGCAACTACTGGCTCTGCCGGCCGACGTGCCGCCGGGGCAATACTCGTTGGAGGTGGGCCTGTACGACCCCGCCGGCCGACTTGCGGCCTATGTGGACGGCGTGCGCCAATTCGAGGAAAGAGTACCGTTGATGACGATCGAGGTATCACACCCGTAGGGCGGAATCCCCATTCCGCCCCGGAATCCCTATTCCGCCCCAGATTCCCTATTCCGCGTCAAAACAGGTAGCGCACCGTCCAGCTTTTTAACCTCCCGGCGTATGCTTTCCAGGCTGGGATTGCGCAGGGCGTGAGGCGGAGCCTCCCGGTCATCCATCGTGATGGCGACCGTACCGCTGCGGCAGGGGATCGCCAGGTCTACCACATATTTTACCCCCCTCTCGCGCAGCGAGTACTCGCGTTCGGGGTAGAACCCGGCGTCTTTGAGCGTGACGAACAACCCATCGGCACCCGACACATAGAGATCATTGACCTCTTCGGCAGCGGTGAAACGATCCCACGAGGTCTCGATGAACGTGATACGCCGCCAACGCAGGCTGGGGATAGGGCGCTCCAGGCGCATCAGCGGCCCTAATTGCATTTTATAGTATACGTTGTCAGCGCGGGGATGATCAGCTTCGTCGGGCAGCAAATCGCGGCGGCGGGCCAACTCGTGACCACGCACAGGGGCATACCAGTGAACAGCCCACTTTTCATCTCCAAAGGCCCTGGCAAAGTAGAACGCCAGCACGGCCGTTTCGGCAATGCTCGCGGGGGCATGCTCGAACGGAATGCGATACCAGCCCTGTTCCTGCGCGATTTCAAAATCGCGCCGGTTGTTCATAATAGCTACGAGAACGCGGTCAGATGAATGAAACATATCGCTCTTTGTCGGTACAGTAAAGGTTGTGTGATTGTATCCCACCTTGCCAATCTGCGCAAGTTTGGAACTCGGTCACCGGCCTGGAAGAGCCGGTGCTGGTTGGCCCGGAAGAGCCGGTGCTGGGTTGGCCCGGAAGAGCCGTCGCCGGGTTGCTCCTTGAGCCAGCACCGCCTGTTCTACACGCCAGCA
>CAYNVC010000370.1:0-2974 GCA_964400615.1 uncultured Anaerolineales bacterium
GACGACGCAGATCGGGCACTAGAAAAACAGCGTTTTCAGCGTTCGTCTGCGTCCTGCTCTAGTCGCGCGGAAATTGACTTGTCTCCCATTCCAGGGTAAGATAAAGGCACAGTGCAATTACCGGGGAGGCTCACGCCGGGTCGCCAGATCGAGGAGGGAAAATTGACCAAACGGAGGGGAGATTACACGCCGGGTGGGTATCAGGACGCTGAGGGAGGAGGTGTCGCGCCGCTGGTCTTGCGGTTGATCGTCGTGCTCTGCTTCGTGGCAGCGGCGGGCGCGACTTTTGCCGGGCTGCGGGAACCTGACCCATCCGGCGCGGCTGCCTCGACCGTTGTCCCGTCTCCCCTTGCGGCCTCCACGCGACCCGACATATCACCGGGCACGGAGGCTGCCCCACCGGAAGCAACTGCCGAACCGTCCATCGTTCCCTCCGTCGCCGTGGTACACGTCGGCATCGTCGCCGGCCACTGGGGGAACGACACCGGCGCGGTGTGCCCCGATGGACTGCGCGAGGTTGACATCAACCTGGACGTTGCCCGGCGGGTCGTTTACATCTTGCAAGCTCTCGGCTACCGGGCCGATCTGCTGGAGGAGAGAGACTCGCGCCTGGAAGGATACCAGGCCGACGCGCTCGTCTCCATCCACGCCGATTCCTGCACCCCTTTCCCCGACGCCACGCCACCGGCCAGCGGGTTCAAAGTCGCCAGCGTCGAGGACAGTATGGTGCCGGAGGCGGAGGAACGGCTGGTGACTTGCATAGTGCGACGTTACACCGCCCGCACCGGCATGTACTTTCACGCCAACAGTATCACGTATGATATGACCCGCTACCATACGTTTTACGAGATTGACGACCTGACGCCGGCGGCTATCATCGAAACCGGTTTCATGTTCCAGGATCGGGACATCCTCACCCAACGCACCGACCTGGTGGCTCAGGGAATCGCGGATGGAATAAACTGCTTCGTCGAGGGGGAGAACCCGTAGCGCGGTGATTCTATGATGCAAGAGCGTATCGCTGCCTTGTTGCGGAACGGTCAGGCCGTGGCCCGCACCGGAGAAAGAGCTGCCGCGCGGCGCAATTTCCGGGCTGTGCTGGCGCTCGACCCGGGTAACACGACGGCACTGTTGTGGATGGCCTGGCTCAGCGACGATCCACGCGCCAGCCTGGCGTACATCACCCGCGTGCTGGCCCGCGATCCCGAGAACCCACAGGCCCACGCCGCGCTACGTTGGGCACGCCGCCGCGCCAGTTCGACCCCGCCCCGCGAGTCACACCATCCAGCGCCGGGGCTGCGCTTGCGATGGGGACACGTCGCTGCCGGGGCTGCGCTGGTCATCCTGGTTGCCATCGTTGCGAGCGCGTTGCTCTGGCTCCCGACATCTCAGCCTCCCGTCTCGGCCGCGTTCGCTCCACGTCCCCACCCGCCGCTACCGCTACTGCCGTTCCCACGCTCGCGCCGTCCAACACACCCACACTTACGCCGACCAGTACACCCACTCTTACACCGACCAGCACACTCGCTCCTACACCGACCAGGACTCGCACGCCGACACCCTCCCCAACGCCCAATGTTCTCCCCACCGCGCCGCCGCTGCCGCCGCCGGCGACGTTTTCCCCGTCGTCGGTTCACGGCAGCGTCCATTGGATAGACGTAGATTTGACCAATCAGAGGCTCAGCGCCTACGAGGGGCCGTTGATGGTGCGCACCGCCCTCGTCTCCACCGGCCTGCCCTATACCCCCACGCCCGTGGGGCAGTTTCGCATCTGGATCAAACTGCGCTACGACGATATGAGCGGCCCCGGCTACTATTTGCCCAACGTGCCATACGTGATGTACTTTTATCGCGGGTACGGTCTGCACGGCACCTACTGGCACGGCAATTTCGGCCACCCGATGAGCCACGGCTGCGTCAACCTCGCTACGCCGGATGCGGAATGGCTCTTTGACTGGGCCTCGGTGGGGACGTTGGTCAACATTCACTATTAGCGCCAGGAGGATTTGTGCCAGAATTGCCAGAGGTCGAAACCGTGGCCCGTGGGCTGCGGGAGTCAATAGCGGGGCGCGCCATCGCGGAAGTGCAAGTGCGCTGGCCGCGCAGCGTCACCCCCCTCACTCCCCAGGCATTTGCCGCCCGTCTGACCGGTCAGACCATCACCACCGTTGGCCGGAGGGGCAAGTGGATAGTGGTCACACTCGACGCCGGCACGCTGTTGATTCATTTGCGAATGAGCGGGCGGCTCATCGTGGAGCGCGGGGAGCCGTCCGACGGGCGGCACATCAGAGTGCTGTTTTCGCTGGACGACGGGCGACGGTTGTGTTTCTACGACCAACGCAAGTTTGGCCGGATGCGGCTGGTGCAGGATCCCGCCGAGGTGCTGGGTGCTCTGGGGCCAGAGCCACTGGGGGAAGATTTCACGGCCGCGCGTTTTGGCGAGATGCTGGCGCGGCGGCGGGGACGGATCAAACCGCTGTTGTTGAACCAACATTTTCTGGTCGGCCTGGGGAACATTTACAGCGACGAATCGCTGTGGCGGGCCGGGGTCAACCCGCTGCGCCGCGCCGACACGCTCACGCCGGCCGAGGTACAACGGTTGCACCTCTCCATCAGGGGTGTGCTGCGGGAGGCCATCGTCGCGGGCGGCACCACCCTCCCCGACGCGGCCTACCAGCGGACGGACGGGCAGCCGGGAGAGTTTGCCATCCGGCTGGCGGTTTATGGGAGGGGCGGGCAGGCGTGCCCACGCTGCGGCGCCGAGATCGAGCGTATCCGGGTGGGGCAGCGCAGCACACATTTTTGTCCCCGCTGTCAACCCGGGCCAGAAATGTAGATTGCTCAATCAAGCAGCTCGAGCCGCACCCGCCGGGCGGCCAGCCAACGGCTCAACAGGGGCGGTTTCAATCGGCGCGTTCCCAGCGACCGAGGTCGCCCCTGGCGGGCTTGCAGCCGGTCGTCCCCCTGCGGGGAC
>CAYNVC010000371.1:0-2957 GCA_964400615.1 uncultured Anaerolineales bacterium
TAGGAAAGTGAAAAAGAACAACATCGCCGCCCCCAGGTCTTGCTGCCAGGCCAGGAGCACAATCGTCAGCCCAAACATCACCAGCAGCGGGCCGACGTAAGCCAGGGTAAGTCGCCAGCGGCCAAATTTTTTCGCGACGAGCAGCCCTTTTCTTTCGGCCAGATAAGAGGCCAGGTAGACGATCATCAACAACTTGAGCGGTTCAGAAGGCTGAAAGTAAATCCCCCGCCCGCCCAGCCACAGACGTTGGCCGTAACCGGAGGGATTGACGCCAAAAAGAAGCGTGGCGGTCAACAAGGCCAACCCACCCAGGAGCCAGGTGTAGCGAAAGCGCCGCAGCCAACGCAAGTCGCGGCCCAACCGGACGACGGCCACAAACGCGACGACGGAGACAAACAGCCAAACGGTTTGGCGGACGACGAAATTGCTCGCCAACCGTTCGATGCACAGAAAACCCCAGCCGCTCAACAACGCCCCCACCGGCAGCAAAAACGGGTCGCGGCGCGGAAGATAGCGGTTCAGAAAAAAGTGAGCGGCAGCGAATGAGACAACCCAGGTGACGAGAGGGAACAATCTAACGACAAGCGAGAGCTGAGGGTTAGAGACGGTGAGAACGAGGTCGCCGACGAGAAAAAACGCGGCGGCGATCAAAAGTAGGCCCCGTTCGCGGTGCGCGGTAGTGTGATTTTGCATGGCTTTGTCTCTTGACAGAGATACCCAACCGACGGTATAATGAGTTGTCGCCAGTATATCACTTCTGTACCCACAGGTCAACCCGGCATAGGAGGCAAAAAAATGCGCACGAAACGATTCACGATTGCACTGGTAGCAGTGACATTGCTCTCTCTCATCGCCGTCGCCCCGGTGACAGCGCAACCGCAACCGGGCAACATCATCCACGTTGTGCAGAGCGGCGAGACCCTGTACAGCATCGCCCGCCACTATGGCGTGGCTGTGGAGACTGTCGCCAGGGCAAACGGCATCGTCAACCCCAACTATATCTATGCCGGGCAACGGCTCGTCATCCCCGGCGGACAACCCGCCGCCACGATCCACCTGGTGCAACCCGGCGAGACGCTGCTACGCATCGCGCTGCGTTACGGGGTGGACGCCTGGACTATTGCACGCGCCAACGGCATCACCAACCTCAACCACATTTACGTGGGGCAGCGGCTCACAATCCCCGTGACCGCGCCGCCCCCATCCCAACCGACAGCTACGCCCCGGCCCTTCCGACCGGCCTCGTTTCCCGGCCCCTGGTCTGGCGAGTATTTCGACAACGCCACGCTGACCGGCTCAGCCTATGCGACGCGCCAGGACGAAGCGGTCAACTTTAACTGGGGCTGGGGGCCACCGGCGGGCGGAATGCCCACGAATTCTTTCTCCGCGCGGTGGAGCGGCAATTTTCACTTTGACGCGGGAACGTATCGCTTCTACGCCCAGGTGGACGACGGGGTGCGGGTCTATGTGGACGGTGAGTTGATCATCAATGGCTGGCGCGACGGCGGGCTGCGCCTCTACACGGCCAACCGGGCGCTCGCAGCCGGCGACCACGAGATCAAGGTCGAATACTATGACCGCATCCAGGTGGCCCGCGTCTACTTTTGGTGGGCCAAAGTCTCGGCCACAACGCCGACCCCGACTCCGGCAGCGACGGTGACACCCGGCCCCTCTTCCACACCGACACCCGGCCCCTCTCCCACGCCAACGTCTGGCCCCTCTCCCACACCAACTCCAACCAGCACACCGGCACCGGGCACAGGCTGGTTCGGCCAATATTATAACAACATTGACCTGCAAGAACCTCCGTTCGTCACGCGCTACGATCCCTGGATTGGAGCCGACTGGGGAACCGACAGCCCAATGCCCGGCATGCCGCGTGACTTTTTCTCAATCCGTTGGACGACCCAAGTGCACCTGGAGGAGGACGATTATCTCTTTTGCGCTATGAGCGACGACGGGGCGCGCATCTGGGTAGACGGCACGCGGGTGTTGGACGAGTGGCATCCCAACAACGGCGTCGCTTATTGCGGCAGGCAGCACGTCAAAACCGGCAATCACGATATCAAGGTCGAGTATTACGAAGAGGGAGGCAACGCGCTGATCTATGTCTGGTGGCGCGTGGCAGATTAACTGGCCCGACAAGGCAAGAAAACTTTTAAGGAGGCTTACATGATCGTCACCACCAAACAATTGTTCGCACAGGCTTATGGCAAGTACGCTATTGGGGCGTACAACATCAACAACGCCGAGCAGACGATGGGGCTGTTCCAGGGGAACGTCCAATCCCAGGCCCCGTTCATCATCCAGATCTCGCGCGGGGCACGCAAATACACGGACAAGAGAATGCTCGAAGGTATGATCCGCTCCGCCGACGAGATATTTCCGGAGGCTATCTTTGCGGTGCACCTGGATCACGGCGACGAGGAAACGTGCTACGATTGCATCGCGTCGGGGTTTTATTCCTCGGTGATGATTGACGCCAGCAGCTTTCCCTTTGAGGAAAACGTAGCGATCACCAGGCGGGTGGTCGAACGGGCACACGCCGGGGGAATCAGCGTCGAGGCCGAGTTGGGCCAGCTGGGCGGCGTGGAGGAGGACGTCAGCGTGGACGAGGAGCACGTCCATCTGACAGACCCCAAACAGGCGGCCGAGTTCATCGAGCGCACCGGCTGCGACAGCCTGGCCTGCGCCATCGGCACCAGCCACGGCGCGTTCAAGTTCTCCGGCAGCCAATCGCTACACTTTGAGATCGTGGAAGCGATCCGTGAGCTTGTGCCGGGATTTCCATTGGTGTTACACGGCTCCTCCTCTGTGCCGCAGGAAGAAGTTGAGCGGATCAACGCCGCCGGCGGGGCGCTCAAGGGGGCCAGGGGGGTAGACCCCACCCAGTATCTACCGGCCGCCAGGCTGGGGGTATGCAAAATCAACATTGACACAGACGGGCGGCTGGTTTG
>CAYNVC010000372.1:0-2952 GCA_964400615.1 uncultured Anaerolineales bacterium
TAACTGACTGTCAGTCAGCATTATTATACTGGTATCCTGGCCTGGGCACAAGTCGCCGGACGGACGACAAGAACCCCGCCCCTACGGAGCGGAACGCAGGCATCCTGCATCTTGAATCAACTCGGATACCGTGCGTGTATCGTTCTCCGCAAGTCACTGCTGGCGGGCCACTGGTCGGACATCTCCCTGCGTGGACGCTGCTCAGCCCACGGGCAGCAGCGATTGGAATCCCTCCCCATACCCCGACATCGCTACAGAATGGTGACAATCCGCGTTAATCCGCTTTTTGACTTTCGGGCGGAAATAGGCTATCATAGAGTGAGTTTGCAAGTTGAGGAGGACAAGTATGCCAAACAAAAGCAAGGAACAACTTGTCAGCGAATCGGCTGACATGCGCCAGCGCATTGCCAGGTTGCAGAGAATTCGCAACGATATGGACGCTTTCGCGTATACTGTGGCCCACGACCTCAAGCGCCCGCTATCGCTCATCATTGGTTTTTCAGAGCTGTTGGTTGAGGATTATGACACGCTCTCCAAAGAAGAACTGCTCAAGGGGCTAGAGACCATTCTTCAGTCCGGCCACAAGATGAACGGCACTATTGACGAGTTGATGCTGCTGGTGCACGTGCGAGATGAGGCTGGCCTGGCAGCAGTCCCACTGGATATGAGCGCAATCGTCTCCGAAGCCCTGAGCCGCCTGGCCTACGTCATCGAACGCCGGGAGGCTGAGATTATCTTGCCAGACCGGTGGCCCGCAGCTCTCGGCTATGCCCCCTGGGTCGAAGAAGTGTGGTGCACCTATATCAGCGAGACGCTCCGGTCCAACATCCGCCCACTGCGGATAGTGCTTGGCGCCACGGAGCAGGCTGAAGAGAATGTCCAGTTCTGGGTCTACGTTGATGACCGTGCCCTGACACCAGAGCAACAAGCACTGACCTCCCAGATGTACGACAGGTTTAAGCCAGACCTGGTGCAGCGGATTATGGAGAATCTGAACGGCCAGTTTGGCGTCACCGCCGCAGGCAAGCTCTATTTTACGTTACCAGGTGAGCACGGTAGAAGCGGGGAGAAATAGGATGAGCGGCGCGGGCCGAACCCAAGAGCAACTCGTCCAGGAACTGGCCCGGGTGCGCCAGCGTCTGGCCGATTTGGAAAGCGTCGAGCGCGAACGTAAACAGGCCCAAGACTTGCTGCATCAATGCGCTGCCGATCTCGAGGCACGCAACCGCGACCTGGACGACGTGGCCCGCTACGTGATCAGCGAATTCAAAAGCCCGCTGGGAATAGTCGTCGGCTTTGCCGAGCTGCTGGAAACCGAGTTCGAGACGCTATCCGAACAGGAATTGCGTTACTGCGCCAACATAATCGCGGAAAACGGGCGCAAGATAGGCAAGATGATCAACGGATTGTTGCTGCTTGCCAGCTCACACCGCCTCCTGTTCGACAACGTATGGTACGCGGCATACCTGGCAGCGATGGGGGAAAAGTCGTTCCCCCAGTGGGCGCTCGAATGGGAAAAAGACATCGTAGAAGCGTACCGCTTTACCTGCCTGCCGGCCTCGGCCGCCCCGCTGATCGTCCGCGTCTGGCGCACCAGTAACGCGCCGCCCAGTTTCCAGGCCGTTGCCAAATTCGGCAGTTGGCAGACGGGGTACAGCGACGAGAACAATCCCGACCAGCAAGAAACAGAGTGGAGCCTGACGGCAAAAGAGTGGGGCGACCTCGTGGCAGCTATCGAAGGGAGCCAGTTCTGGGCCGATTCCTCTGCACTGGAGCAACTGGGCTGGTCGAGGATGGTGGGCGGCGGCGGCGGCGAGGAATGGATATTCGAGGGCTGGCGCGACGGTCAGCACAAGATCCGCACCATCTGGAACCCCGACGAGAAGAGAGCGCCCGCCGCCCACACACTTGGCCGAACATTCGTCAAGTTCCTGCCCGATTGGTTCGCCCTGGAGATGGCCCGGCTATGGGCGGTTGACGCTCACTTTCGAGACGATTTGGATTTGAGCGCATTGCTGAACCAATGAGCAGTTCACTGCGCCGGCCCGTTCTTTCTGCGCAACGACACTATGCGCTCGTTCCCATCCCGCAAACGCCGGATGTTGGGTCGTAATGCCCACAACGTCAATCCCATCGTGCCCACGCCGTGAATCAGGTACAGCCACGAATCATTCCCCGTCCAGGCCCGCAGCGCATAGATGACCGGCAGCAGTAGCGCAATGCTGATCGAGCCAACCGAGGCGTGGCGCGTGATCAAGACGAGCAAAATCCCCACACACAACAGAATCAACCCGCTCCAGGGCCACAGGGCAACCGCGCCACCGATGGTGGTGGCCGTCCCGGCCCCTCCCTTGAAGCCGATGAAGATGGAATAGTTGTGCCCCACGACTGCCAGTGCCCCCGCCAGGGCCGCAACTGCGGGCAGGCCCACGAAAACCTGCGCCAACCACACGGCCAACCACCCCTTGGCAAAATCACCCACTATCGAAACCAACGCCACCCACGGCCCGGCGGCCCTGAGAACATTGGTGCCACCAATGCGCCCGCTGCCGACCTCGCGGACGTCCTTTCCCGTTGCCACCCGCACGACCAACACCCCCACCGGGATTGCTCCCAGCAAGTAGGCAGCCACAAGCACAATTATACTCTGTAACATATCTCCCTCCCTGGATAAAATTTCAGAACACAAATTAAAACACACCGGCCACAAAATAGTTGCGCTTGGCAAGCTCCGCCTGGGAACGCGGGCGTCCCCGCCCGCATGCGGCCAGGATGGCCGCGTTCCGGGGCACGCAGCGGCCGGTGAGTGTGCGTCACCTTTTTTGCGCCGGATGGCAAGCTCCGCCTGGGAACGCGGGCGTTCCCGCCCGCATGCGGCCAGGATGACCGCGTTCCGGGGCACGCAGAAATATGACGCGCACTCTCACGCCGGTCGCCGCTTGCAAAATGGGG
>CAYNVC010000373.1:0-2950 GCA_964400615.1 uncultured Anaerolineales bacterium
TGGGCTGATTATGGCCTGGCTGTTCGGCGACAAGACCGGCGCGGGGGAGGACGCAGGGCTGTTCGACCAGCGGGTGCGGGTCAATCCCGCTGTGTGGTGGCTCTTTGGGCTGTTGATTGGTGTCCTCGTCGTCGGTACACTCCAGGTGGATCTGCTAACCCGTACATGGTTCTCGGTCACCATTCCTCTGGACATCCCGGCGGGGACACTGGCCTCCCTGGAAGCAATGCACCTCGACCTGCGTGGTGCGGCCCTGATTGTGCTGCTGCTGCTGATCACGCCGGTCGCCTGGCTGGGTCTGAGAAACGTGATGCAGGGATTCACCGGTTGGACGTGGGGGGGGCTGGGGTTGGTGGCGGTGACTTTGCTCATCGCCGCGCCGCAGGTGGAGAGCAGCGGGAGCCTGGTGATAGGCTTCACAGGCCGCTTCCTGGGTGAGGTAGCGCTGTTGGGGGCGGTGGCCGTGGCGGCGCGTGGGCTGGAGCGTCACATGTTGGCGACCTGGCTGTGGGAGACGTACAAGTTCGTCAAGCAGATTTTCCCGCTGCTGGTGGTGGGCGTTTTTGGGGCCGGGATGGTCAAGGCGGTCATCCCGGAGCATTGGATCCAGACTCTGGCGGGGCGCAACACTGTGTGGGCCAACCTGATGGGAGTGCTGTTTGGCGTCTTTATGTACTTTCCCACGTTGGTCGAGGTGCCCATCGCCCGCATGTTTATGGACCTGGGGATGCACCGGGGGCCGCTGCTGGCCTACCTGATCGCTGACCCGGAACTGAGCCTGCAATCCATCCTGGTGACGAGCAAGATTCTGGGGCCCAAGCGCACCTGGGTCTACGTGGGGCTGGTGACGGTGTTCAGCACACTAGCGGGGTATATCTTTGGATTAGTGATGACGGTGTTGTAAGATGCACCGGAGGCACAAATCTGGTGGTATGGCCGGTGCCGGCGGTGATCAGTTGGCGATTCTGTATATTGTGCGGTGTGACGTGTAAAAATAGAGAAGAGAAAATGTTGATCCCAGACTATGACGTGGACGTAGAGACCAACCTCCGTGAACCTGGGGAAGAGGTCGCCGCCACCCTACCCTCGTCCTGGGTGCGGCAGTTCATCCGCAAACACGGCGGCGTGCTGAACGTCGCCTGGCGCATGGTCTGTCGCGGCTGATGAGCTTTTTTCAAAGGCCCGTCCGGTCGGATGGGCGTACCCGAAAACCCGGCCGAGTTCGTCCGCTTCGTGGCCGATGACCTGACCATCTACGTGGCGCGGGAGTTGGTGCAAAAACTAGAGCCGGGGGCCGAAAAGCAGCCCTTTTACCTGGACGGCTACGGGCGGTTCTGGATGGTATTCGCCGAACCGTGGCAACGTTAGCGAGTGCCAGAATTTACCTCCCCCCAATGGGATTTCAAAATCGCAGAGATAAAATTTATCGAGGAGACAAAAAATGGAAAACAAAACGTTCGACGAATGGCTTGGCGGGCTGGACATCAGTTTTTGGGGTAATAGTATGCACAAAATTACCCCGGCCCAGTTCTTTGAGCGGCGACAGCACGAGGACGTGGAACTGTTGGACGTGCGTTCTCAACAGGAAGTCGAACACCTGGCTTTGCCTTTTGCCCTGCACATCCCCGTCTGTGAACTGCCATCCCGCTGGCAAGAGGTGCCCACCGACCGCCTGGTGGTGACTTTTTGCTCGTCGGTAGTGCGCGCGGTGGTGGCCTGGAACTATTTGCAACTGCATGGGCTGGACAATGTGTACATCCTGAGTGGCGGATACGACGATCTGACCGCCGAGCTAAAGCCCGGCAAGATTAACAAGCGCACACGCTGACTCGGACGCGCACAAGGAGACTGACCAGTGGGCACGTTATATGTCGTTCCACCAATTTTTTTCGGCATCGCCTTTGTCTTTTCCATGCTGGGCATGGGCGGCTCACAGCTCTACATCCCGATTCTGTTCTGGCTGGGGATGGATTTCAAGACCGAGGCGGTGCCGTTGGGCATGTTGCTCAACGTGGTCAACAGCAGCTCGGCGGCGCTCACCTACGGGCGCAAAAAGTTGATCGTCTGGCGAGTGGCGATTCCCTTTGCTGCGGCGATGATCGCCTTTGCCCCGCTGGGGGTATGGCTGAACGTGCAACTGCCGGTCAAACCGCTGTTGCTATTTTTTGCCTTGTTCACAGCATGCGCGGCGGTGTTGATGCTCTCCGGCTGGAAGCCGAAACGCGGCGGGCTATCGGCCCGTGGCAGGGTGACGCTGGGCCTGACCGCCGGCAGCGGCCTGGGATTGACCGCTGGCCTGATCGGGCGCGGCGGCGGCTCCTTCGTCGTGCCGCTCCTGTACATCGCCGGATTGACGGCCAAGAACGCCGCTGCTACCTCGGCCTTTGTCGTCACCTGTTCGGGGCTATCCAGTTTTGTCTCCCACCTGGCGACGGCGGCCCAACCCCAATGGGGCGTGTGGGTCGGCAGCGTAGCGGCGGTGCTGTTGGGCAGTCAACTCGGCTCGCGGCTGATGGCCGGGCGGATGAAATCCCGCGCCGTCAAGCAGGTCTTTGGCTGGGTGCTGCTGGGCGTGGCGGCGTTGATCCTGGTCAAGGATGTGATCTTGAAGTAAGAGGAGCGTGCATTTTCTCATCAGGAGGAGAAATCTCGCCAGGCTATTCAGTATTTGTCAGTAACTGCTCAGACTGATTCGGAGTTTAGGCCGCGCCGGCCCGGAAGAGACGGCGCGGTATGCGTTTGGGACAGGCAAGAGAGCACAGACCAAAGTTCTGGCTCGCCGTGCAAGAATTTGGCCGGCAAGGTACTATTATTTTCAAGCACTCTGTGGTAAAATAATGGTGTGTTTCATTTCAGTTAGGGCCAATCCGCACTGTAAGAGCCGGTGCTGGATAGAGCCGCCAGTGCCGCCTGTTCACAGCGGCGCGGCGCGAATATCCGTCAACTCGTT
>CAYNVC010000374.1:0-2948 GCA_964400615.1 uncultured Anaerolineales bacterium
CAGGCATTGCGTGCCGAGGGTTTTGGTGTGGCGCTGAAAGAGATTTGGGAGGCGGCCAGCCAGGTAGACGCCAACACGATGACGCTCCAGTATTTCGAGATGCTCAAGCAACTGGGGGCCGGCCCGTCAACCAAGTTCGTCTTCCCGATGGAGTTCACCAGTATGCTGGAGTCGTTCGTCGAAGGAAAGACCAGGCGGTGAGCGACTAACCAGAGGTGGATCGATGGTTAAAGGTGGCCGGTTTGAACGAACCGGCCACCTTTGTCGTTACCATTAGTTTGCCTTCAACTCGATGCTGGCGAGGGTGTAGAATAGAACCAGCGAGGCGGCCATGCCCTGGGTGATGCGGCGGTTGACCTGGCCCACGACATCCACCGGGTGCTGCGCCCCCCCCGCTGCGGGGCAGAGAATGGTCAGGCCCTCGTTCCCGCCCCGTTTCTGGATGACCCACTCTCCCTCGTGGCGGCGTCTGAACACCTCGCCCAGGAAACTGGCCCACAGCAAGCGCATTTTCTGCGAGGGCTGGGGAAATTGGCGCAGGTGGCGTTCGATCCACTCGTCCAAGAGTTGCAGGGCGGTCGAATCGTAGGCGACGTCGTATCCGGCATATTTGCCCAACGCGGTGCGTGCCTGTTCTGCCATCTCCACCAGTTGGCGGATTTGCCCTGGGGGCAGTAGTTTCATCGTGCAACTCCAAGTTACCCAAAGCGGCCGGTGATGTAATCCTCGGTGCGTTTGTCGCGGGGTTTGGTGAACAGTTCCCCGCCCACTCCCTCCTCGACCAGTTCCCCCTGTAGGATGAACACGGCGTGGTCTGCCACGCGGGCGGCCTGCTGCACGCTGTGGGGGACGATGATGATTGTATAGCGTTGTTTCAGTTCTTGCAAGCTGGCCTCGACTTTGGCGGTCGAAATGGGGTCGAGGCCGGAGGTCGGCTCGTCGAGCAGGATCGCCTCCGGCTCCAGCGCCAGGGTACGGGCCAGGCATAGCCGCTGCTGTTGCCCGCCCGAAAGTGCCCCCCCCGGTTCATCCAGCCGGTCTTTTACCTCGTCCCACAGCGCCGCCGCCCGCAGGCTGCGCTCGACCAGTTCATCCAGCCGGGCGCGGTTGCGCTCTCCGGCCAACTCTGGCCCGTAGGTCAAGTTCTGGCGGATGGACATCGGTAGCGAGACGGGAGTGGCAAAGACCATCCCCACGCGGCGGCGCAGTGCGTACACGTCCACCTCCGGCGCATAGATGTCTTCTCCATCGAGCAGCACCCGCCCCTCCATCTGCCTGCCTGGAACCAGGTCGTTGAGCCGGTTCAGGAGGCGCAGCAGCGTGGATTTTCCCCCGCCGGCGGGGCCAAAGATGACCGTGATTTGGTCAGGATAGATACGCAGGTTGATGTCCCGCAGCGCCCGCACGCCATCCTCGTAAGTATATGATACTCGATCCAACAGAAACTTGGGTTCCATCATTCACTATTCACCATTCGCCATTCGCCATTCGTCTCACCACTGCCGTTTGGCGCGGAAGCGGCTGCGCGTCACGGCAGCCGCGATGTTCATCGAAAGTACAAAGATCAAGAGCACCAGCGCCGTGCCGTACTGGACGTGTACCGGCATCTCGGGCACCTGGGTGCTGATGACGAACAGGTGGTACGGCAGCGCCATCGTCTGGTCAAAGATAGAGTGGGGCAGGCGCGGCAGGAAAAAGGCGGCGACGGTAAAGAGTATCGGCGCGGTCTCGCCGGCGGCCCTCTCCAGCCCTAGAATCACGCCGGTCAAAATGCCCGGCAGGGCCTGGGGCAGCACGACCCGGTGGACGGTCTGCCACCTGGTTCCGCCCAGCGAGAGGCTGACGATGCGGAAGGATTGGGGCACCGCCCGCAGCGCCTCCTCGGCCGTGCTGATGATGACCGGCAACGTCATAATCGCCAGAGTCAGCGACCCGGCCAGGATGGATGGGCCGAATTGGAGAAAGATGACGAACAGACCCAGTCCAAAGAGGCCATAGACCACCGATGGCACTCCGGCCAGGTTGATGATCGCCAGGCGGATGACGCGGGTGAACAGGGTATCCTGGGCGTACTCGGCCAGGTAGACCGCCACCGCCACGCCGACCGGCACGGCAAAGATGGCCGTTCCCAGCGTCAGGAGCAGCGTGCCGACGATGGCCGGCCAGAGGCCACCGGCACGCATGCCGTCGCGCGGCATGGCTGTGATGAACTCGCCAGAGATGGCGGGTGCACCCTGCACGACGATGTAGCCCACCAGCAGCAGAATGGGCAGCACGACGGCAAGCGTGGTGAGGCTCAAGAAAGCGAAACCGAGTTGTTGGCGAATTTGTCTGGACATTGTAAATCAGGATGCAGGATGCAGGATGCAAGATGCAGGATGCAGGATGCAAGATGCAGGATGCAGGGTGCAGGATGCAAGATGCAGGGTGCAGTTATTGTTTATGGTGTTGCCTTTGTTGGTTGGAAGATAGTACCAGGGCAGCCACGATCTCGCCAAGCAGTTTGATGCGGTGTTCGAGTACTTGGGGTCTCAGAAAGCGGCGGCCACGATAGTACCAACCTCGAGACTCGCGGGCAGAGCCAAGCGCGACACGCTGAAAGTAGGCGTTATCTTTGCCAAAGCCGCGCCCATGTCCCTCTTCAATGTTAGCGCAAATGGAACCTACGCTTCTGATCAGTTGTGTGGCTATTGCTCTGCCGCGTGGGTCTTTCATCATCCGGTCGGTGTCTTCCCACACCAGGTCGGCGAGTAGGAGCGCTTTGGGATAGACCCGAAAGTTCCAGAGAGGGTCCTGTCTGATGCTCTCCGGAACTTGCGCCAGCCATTCTTCATAATTGAACTCGGACATACCTTGCCCCTTGCCCCCTGCTTCCTGTCCCTTGCCTCTTTACGACAACAACCGCCCGTATCTCTTTCCTTGCTTAAAGATCGTCCACGCGGCGACCA
>CAYNVC010000375.1:0-2927 GCA_964400615.1 uncultured Anaerolineales bacterium
TTGAATTTGAACTCGATCACCCGCCCCTCCTCGTCGAGCGCCAGGTGGCTGCGGATGATGCCCTCGTAGGTCTTGCCGAACGACTTTTTCTCCCCCCAGGCCCCGTAGGCCGCCGCCACCGCGTGGTCGGGGTCAGAAAGCAGGATAAAGGGGAGGTCATATTTCGCGCGGAATTTGACCAATTTCTGCGGCGGGTCGGGGCTGATGCCAACGACGACGACGTTTTGCCCGTCAATCCGGGGGTAAATATCGCGGACGGCGCAGGCTTGCCGGGTGCAGCCGGGCGTGTTCGCCCTGGGGTAAAAGTAGAGCACCACCTTTTTGCCGCGCAAGTCGGACAGGCTGACCTCGCTGCCGTCGTCGGCGGTGAGCGTGAAATCGGGGGCAATCGAACCTCGTTCTATCATTTTTCTCTCCCTTGCGTCAATCCAGGAACTCGATCACTTCGCCGCCGGGGATGCGCCGCCGCCGGCCGGTGTTGACGTCGAGCACGTGCCCCGGTTTGATCTGGGCGTCGTCGGGATAGCCGCGCACCTCCCAAAAGCCGGGGACGGAGTGATCCACCAGCCTGACGGCGACCACGCTCTTGGCCGACTTGTATCCCCACAGGTAGGGGCAAAAGACGCGCACCGGGCCGCCATAGTCGGCGTCCAGCGGCTCGCCGTCGAACTCGTAAGCCAGCAGGGTGCGCTCCTGCAACGCCACGTCCAGCGGGATGGAGGTGGTATAGATTTTGCGGTAGGAGGCGAATTGGACGTGGGTGGCCTGCGGCCCAATCCCAAAACCGGACAGCAGGTCGCCGATCCGCACCCCGCCCCACTCGCCGCGCACGCTCCAGCGCGTCACCGAGGTCAGCCGCGCGTCGGCGATGGATTTGGGCAGGGCGAGAATCTGCTCGTAGGTCAGCGTGGCCGGGCGCTCGACCAGGCCGCTTATCTCGACCTGCCACCCCTCCGCCGCGAGCGGGCCGGGATGGCCCTCGGCCCAAAAGATGGGCGTATCCATATCTCTCAATTTGCTCACGCTGGCCTCCCGACGACGGTCATATAGATCACGCTCTCACCCTCCCCGTCCACGCCCAGCAGCGCGTTCACCTCGTCGTCGTACAGCGCGGCGATGGGACAACTGCCCAACCCCAGTGCCACAGCCGCCAGCGCCAGGTTTTGGGCGATGTGTCCACCGTCCAGGTAGACGTAGCGGTAGGCCCGCTGTTTGTATTTCCATCTGGCGCGTTCAAAGAGCGCCGTCCAGATAAAGACGACGTCGGCCCAGGCGGCAATCTCCTGGTCGAGCGCCGCGCGGGCGACCTCCATTTGAAAGTCGCCCGCCTGCAACTGTTCGAGCGCGTGCTCCTGGACGGCATAGTGGTAGAGGCCCGGCTCGATCCCGGCGACGGTGTGCACCGCCAGGTAGGTCTCGACCGGATAGAGAGCGCCGGCCGAGGGAGCGGTGCGCAATTCCACCCCCTGGCCCGGCCTGGTGATCCCCTGCGCCGCCCACAGCAATTGCGCCAGTTCCGCCTCCCGCAGCGGCTCGCCCAGGAAACGACGCACGCTGCGCCGCCGCCGGAGCATGTCCCACAGGGGAGCGCCGCCCGTGGTGATCGGCTCGCTCAGCGGAACCCTGGGCGCGGCGGGGTAACGTTTGTAGACGGCGGGCTTGTTGACCCAGTCCAGCCCGTCCCCCGGCAAACTGGCGCGGTGATATTTCGTCTCGCGCTGAAAAGTGTCCCCGATCCCCGGTCGAGCCATTTAATCCCGCCCCTCCTCCGCCAGACGGCGGTCGGGGATGTATTGCAGCTCCCGTTCACCGCGCAGCACCTCGTCGGAGACGTAGAGGGCGCAATAGCAGGCCCCCCACTCTGCCAGGTCGGCGTCGCGATAGTCGCACGGGCAGATGATGTCCCTGTCCTGCGCTTTGTCCCCTGAGGCCAGGCGGCAGGGGCAGGATTGGTAGCCGTATCGCTGCCTGTTGACGAGCAACCCCTCCATCAGTCCCCGTGTGAACTCCCGGTCGGGGTTGAGGTTGTAGCCGGTGGATTTGGCCCAGAGCGCGAGAGCCTCGTAGAGCGCATCCACTTTTTCCGGCGGGATCAGGATTTCCTCGCTCATAGCCCCAACACCTCCTTCAGTTGATCCGGTTTGTATCCCACCACACACTGCTCGCCGTCCAGCACGATGGTGGGGAAGGAGACGGCCCGGTTCCAGCGACGGATCTGCTCCACCGCCTCCTTCCGCTCCTGCCCCTTGAGCAAATCCACATAGACAAAGTCGAACGCCACGTCCTGCTCTTCCAGAAACTGGCGCGTCCGCCGGCACCAGATGCAGGTGGAGAGACCATAAAAGATGACCTCCCGCTCGCAACGGGAGCCGGTGATGCTCCCTCTTGAATCTGACATAGATACCCCCTCTCGGCAGTCAGATGAAAAGCGTGATTTCAGAATCACGCGCCTCCTGGATAAAAGTCCCCACCGCGCCATACTCGTCAACCAAATCGTCGCGCAGCGCCTCCCGGTCGATCCCCATAATCTCCATCGTCATCTCGCAGGCGATGATTTTGCCGCCCAATTCCTTAAAGTCGGCCAGCAGCCTTTCCAACGAGGCCACGTTGGCTCTTTTCATGCGCCGCTCGATCATCCACTTGCCCAGGCCAAACAGGTGCATTTTGGAAAGCGGGCCTCTCGTCAGACCGCCTTTTTTCAACCGCTCCAGCCCCCAAAAGGTAAAATAGATCGAGGCCTCCATCCCCATCGCCAGCGCACCGTTGCCGACGATGAGCGCACTGTAGACCTTGTCCATATCGCCGCTGTGCAGGATGATGGTTGCTTTTTCTGTCATTGCTTTGCCTTTCCCCATACATGCCGGCAGGGTAAGTTAGATTAGATGTACACTACAGCGAATTTAGAAAAAAACGAATCGTAGCACAGC
>CAYNVC010000376.1:0-2906 GCA_964400615.1 uncultured Anaerolineales bacterium
CCGCCGATGCCACGTTGGGGTGCTCCGGCCCCAGCGCGCGCTCCCAAATCGCCAGTGCCCGCTCGTAAGCGGCCCGCGCCGTGTCCAGGTCGGCGATAGCGTGCAGGTGGGCACCTAGATTGTTCCACAGCGCACCGGCCTGTTCCAGCCCGGCTTGCTCCGTCTCCTCCGCCGCCAAGCGCAGGTGGGGGCGCAGCGGCGCAAACTTGCCCGGCAGGCCAGTCTCGTTGGCCGCGTAGGAGAGTCCCCGTAGCGCGTCTGCCAGGGCGGAGAGGGCGGCCCGTCCGTCCTGCTCCAGCCCCCGCCCGTACTCGGCCAGCAGGGGGTGGATGGCCGGCGCTTGCTCCCCCTGGGCGGGCGGGAGCAGCAGCCCCAGTCCCAGGAGCGTGTCGAGCGCTTCGTCGCATTCCTCCGGCTCCACGCCCGCCGCCCGCGCCAGCAGCGGGCGCGGGATGGGTTCGTTGGGAGCGCAGTGGGCGGCCAGGAAAAAGACGCGGCGGGCGCTCTCCTCCTCCACCTGCTCCCAACTGAGGGCAAAGGTCGCCAGCAGGTCCAGGTCGTGGCCGGTGGGGTTGCCCATCTCGGTTTGCCAGCCCCGCATAGAGCGGTGCTCAAAGACCCTCTCCAACCGCGCCAGGTAGTCGGCGATGCTCAGGCTGGGTGTCCGGGCCAGGTAGCGGCCCGCCAGGAAGAGCGGCAGCGGCAAGCGGCCCAATCGCTCGGCCAGTTGGAGCAGTTCCTCCTCCCCATCGGCCCGCCCTGTCCCCAAGAAGAGGCGACGCAGAAAGGCCAGGCTCTCCGCCTCCGTAAAGACCGCCAGCGGCAGCGGGTCAAGCCTCAGGTAGGACGGCCAGTTGGCGCGGCGGGCGGTGAGCAGTATGCGCATGCGGCCCGCGTTGAGCCGTCCCAGCCACTCGCGGGCGGCGGGGACGCTTTCCAGGTTGTCGAGCACCAGCAGGCGGGGGAGGCCGTCGCCCCAGGCCCGCAGGGTATAGGCTACCTGGTCGGGGAGGGCGTCCGGCCAGTTGGGGAGCGCCATCAAAGTGCCGCAGGCGGCCACCTCGGCGGGGATGTCCTCCGGTTGGGCCGCGTTGATCCAGTGGACGGAGTGGAAAAAGCGCCCGTACCGGTGGGCGAACTCGGCCGCCAGTTGGGTCTTGCCAACGCCGCCCAGTCCCTGGATGGCCTGGGTGATGAGGGCGGGGGCGGCCTCTTCCGCGAGCAGGGCGCGGCCCAGGGAGAGCAGTTGCTCCTCCCGCCCGGTAAAGTCGGCGTTGCGGGAAAAGGGGAGGCGGGAGCCGGGGGGCAACGGGCCGGGATCGGGCAGGGTGGCGGGGTCGGGTGGCGCGGGTGGGGTGTAGGGGGGCGGGGCGACTCCGCCCTCGTTGTGGGTGATAGTGACGTTGCCGTATATGTCTCTGGCAGCTACGGAGTGGTCGGTTGCGGTTGTGTGCATGCTGTCTCCTGGGGTCGCCCCGGCCTGAAGCGCCGGGGCTGGGCCGCATGAAGCCTGCGCTGGGACGACCTAGCAGCGCCGGTTCACGGCGCGGGCGGGCACGGCGGTGTTCATATTCTCTCCTGCGTCAGACCTGACAGGTTTCGGAAAACCTGTCAGGTCTATGGTCTACTTTTCCTTGTGAGTGACGGTGACGCTGCCGCCCACGCTGCCGCCGACGGCGACGGAGTGGTCGGTGGCGCTGACCTCGACCGCGCCAGAGTGGCCGGCCTGCTCCAACAGCGCCCGCGCCAACCGGAGCAGTTCGTCGTCCTGGGCCGCGCCGGCGGCTTCCAGTTCCTCGGCCAGTACCGCCTGACGGCCTGCGGAATCCGGTTTGGCCTCTAGCTTGGCTACGGCGTCGCTCAGGTCTGGCTTGCCGCGCTCCTGGAGGCGGCGTTTGATTCCCTGGTAGGCATCTTTGGCCGCCTCTTTGAGCGCGGATTGGAGCATCAGGGTCGCGCCGGTGGTGAGCGCGGAGGTGATGAGGGTGATGGTGGGATCCATTATCGTGTCTCCTTTGTGTGGAAAGAGTACCTCGGATAAAAGAAAGGCACGATGACCGCGCCTTCAGAGGTCAAAAAAATGCGTTCTGTCTCGACATGGTCGAACATCGTGTATTTCTCCTATCCGTGGTACTCTTCCCCACGCAACGCCGGAATAGGATTCCGGCGCTACGCGGGATTCCGGCCTACGCCCACGAATGGCCCGCTCATACAGCCACACGGATGCCTTCCCGGCGGGCGATTTCGATGATTGTGCTCTCGTCGTCGCTCTCCCAGCGGTTCAGGCCCACAGGAATTGGTTCTATCCGGCTGTCCGTGCGGGCAGCGGTGCGCCACAGCAGATTGATGTCCTCGCGGCTGTACGACTCGTCGTACCGGGGTGAGATGACCAGCAGGTCTACGTCGCTCCATTGGTGAGCCTCCTGGCGGGCGTGCGAACCGAACATGACGCCAAACTGGACCGGGATACCGGCCCGTAAAAGCTCGTTCAGGTATTTCTTGACCGCTATGATAACCGATTCTTCAGCCATTCGAATACCTCTCCGGTCTTTTGCGCCAGTGTGTTCGCCTCCTGGCGAGGTGGAACAGGCCCCCATATTTCCGGATAGCGACCTTCAATGTTGAACGGGTTCATCTCTGCCAGAAAATCCGCGTAATCTTGGGGAAAAGTGATTCCTGAAAGCTCTGCCAGCCTCGTGAGATTGTGCAATCTCGGCGCAATGTCCCCGCTACTGCGGCAGACGTGGGCTTTGAGTATCTTTTCCAGTGTCAGATGCAGAAAAAAGAGTCCATGACGGATTTTATCCGACTCGATGAGTTGTTTTGCTACCTCAAAATCTTCTTCTGCCCCGCTTTGCCAATGCGAGATGTGTTTTTCAATATTTATCATTGGGCTTTTTCTCCCA
>CAYNVC010000377.1:0-2905 GCA_964400615.1 uncultured Anaerolineales bacterium
ATGAAGAGTAAAGAATGGCGAATGGCGAATGGGAAACCGTGAGGGTGAGGATGCGGGCCAGAAGCAGGGCCAGGATGGGCAGCAACGGCAGCAGGTAACGATCCCAGACGGGAAAGGCCAGGAGCCAGTGCAAAAGCAGGTAGACGAGCGCGAATGAAACGAGGGATAAATCCATCAGCGCCTGCCGCGCGTGGGGGCGGCGTGTGATACCATTCCACACCAACACGGGCAGTCCCAGCAGCAGCGCCCAGTTGACGACCGGTGAGACGAAAAAGTAGCGCAGCAGGCCAACCCAGCCGCGCAGCCGGGGCCATAGCTCTTGCGGCCAGATGAGACGCAATCCTCCGTAGCCAGCGACGCCCATGCGCCAAAAGCTCTCTGCTCCCTGGGCCACCCGCACCGCGTCCCAGGCCAAAACCAGTGCAATAATCAATGACCAATGACCAATGACCAATGACTAATGAGCAATGAACAATGACTAAGGAACAATGAACAATGACCAACGGATTTTGTGCTCTGTGATTTGGGGTTCGAGATTTGTAACATCACCACCGCCAGCGGCAGCCAGACCAGGCCGGTTTGCTTGGTCGCCACGGCCAACCCGGCCAGCAGCCCGGCCCGCACCGCCCGGCCCCGCGCGGCGGCCACGCAGGCGGCCAGCCCCAGCGCCACCATCAACGGGTCGGTGAAGGCGGTGGCGGAAAAGAGGATGGCGAACGGGGAGAGTGTTACCACCGCCGCAGCCGTCAGGGTCGTCCAGCGGCTGCGATAGAGGGAGTGGGCCAGCGCAGCGGTCAGCGGAACGGTCAGCAGCCCGGCGGCCAGGCCGGGCAGACGCACGGCAAACTCAGAGTTGCCCAGGAGCGCCTGCGCCCCGGCTATCAGATAAGGCAGCAGCGGCGGCTTGTAGACCGGCACGGTCGCCAGCCAGGGGTCGCGCCCCGTCCCGATCAACAGTCCCCAGTAGCCATACAGCGCCTCGTCGGGGTGGAAGCGGTTATCGAGCAGCGGGGGCAGCCGCAGGGCGCAGGCCAGCAGCAGAAAAATCAGCAGCGCCCAACGCGCCCCGTCCCAGCGCCGTCCCGTTACCGCGTGAAACGGTATTTGAGCAGTGTCCACAATACGGTCAGGCCGTCGCGCCAACTGATCTTTTTTCCCTCCTCGAACTCGCGCCCCGAATAAGAGATGGGCACTTCGTAGATGCGGTAGCCGCGTTTGAGGATTTGGGCCGTGATTTCGGGATCGAACCCCCAGCCGGGCGCTTTCAAGTCGAGTTGCTCCGCTACCTCGCGCGTAAAGAGTTTGTAGCAGGTCTCCATATCGCTGAGGATGGTGTCGTACAGCACGTTGGTCACGAGGGTGAGAAAACGGTTGCCGAGCATGTGCCAAAAGAACATCGCTTTGGTCGGCCCGCCCCGGAAGCGGGAGCCATAGACCACCTGGGAGCGTTTTTCGACGATGGGCTGCAAGAGGGCCGGGTATTCGCGGGGGTCGTACTCTAAATCGGCATCCTGGATCAGCATCACGTCGCCGCTGGCGTGGCGCAAGCCAGTGCGCACCGCCGCCCCCTTGCCCTGGTTCTGCTCGTGGAAGATCACGACCAGGTCAGGAGCGCCCTCCAACGTGCGCAGGTACTCGCGTGTGCCGTCGGTGGAGCCGTCGTCAACCAGCACGATCTCGCGCTCGAATTCGACACGAGTGCCATTTTCGGGGCCATATCCGGCGCTCACGGTCAAATCAACTGCCTGGACGCGGCGCACAATCTCGGCAATAGTCTCTATCTCGTTGTACACCGGCACAATGATCGAAAGTTTCATTTTGGTCTCCTTGGTTGATGGGCGCATTATAGCCGAGGGAGGCACGGGAGGCAAGCGGCTTTTTCCCCATTCAGGGACGCAGGCTAACGCAGATTGATCGATCCAGGTCGGCGTTAGTCTGCGTCCTGGCTACAGAATTTGCAATTTGCCGGTGTCCAGTAGTATAAAAATGCTATTGAAAAAAAAGACCATCTGGTGTATCATGTCGAATAGGCAAGCTACACAGGTCGAGAAATTGTAACACAACTGTCACTTACAAGCTCGCGTTTTGTGATATGCTGTGGAGTACCAATCTTTGCCGCGAGAGGGCGTTCACGACACTTATGCGTACAAACATTTACTCTCAACTTGCGACGCTCGAAAACAGCCTGCGCCGCTATCTGCCGGAGCAACTGGTCAACACCCTGCTGAGCCAGCCAGATGCTGTGACCGCCACCCCCTGCGCCGCTCACCTGGACGCGCTCTTGCGTGCTGTCTCCACCTACCTGCCTCGCTATCTGGTCGAGGAGCAGCTGCGCGACCCGCAGCCGGGACGGGTCAGCGGGCAATTCCGCCAGGCGACCATTATGTTCGCCGACATCTCTGGCTTTACCGCCATGTCGGAACGGCTCTCCGAGAGGGGCGAGGAGGGCGCGGAAAAGATCACCAACATCGTGGGCGACTATTTCACCACTATGCTGGATATCACGACCACCTGGGGGGGCGACCTGCTCAAGTTCGGCGGCGACGCCCTGCTCGTGGCTTTCTTTGGGCCTGACCACGCCACCGCCGGCTGCCGGGCCGGGGCGCAGATGCAACGGGCCATCGCTCGTTTCAGCCAGGTCGAGGCGTTCGGCGAGACCTTTTCCCTCAAGATGACGGTGGGGCTGGGGTCGGGGTTGCTCTTTACGGCCAACCTGGGCACGGTGGAAAAGATGGAGTACACGGTCATGGGGGAAGCACTGGCCCGCATGGCCCACGCCGAGGACCAGGCGAAAGGGGGCGAGATATTCATAGACGCGGCCACCTACCAGGCGGTCGAATCGCAGGTGAGCGTGGGGGAGACACGGAACGGCTGTTACCTGGTCACGTGCATCGAAGAGGATGAA
>CAYNVC010000378.1:0-2904 GCA_964400615.1 uncultured Anaerolineales bacterium
CAAAGCGCTTGGTCAGACTCGCCAGCGCCACGTCCAACGCTTTTGCACGTCCGTCCTTTGCCATTTCTCCCTCCTGCGTGATATTGTTTATCGTGATGCCAGTGTAGCACAAATGTTCTGTGATGTCAAGCACTCGTGGAATTCGTGGAACGCGGCCATCCCTGGTCGCATGCGGGCAAGATGCCCGCGAGCCGCGCGGCGTTGGAACGCGGCCATCCCTGGTCGCATGCGGGCAAGATGCCCGCGAGCCGCGTAACGCTCACTTGACATTTACCCGATTTGGAATTATAATATCGCAGTTCGATAACGGAATCCGATAAAATGTTGCGAAAATTGTTCCTGGGATTCATCGAGATGCATATTCTCTACCACGCCGGTCGGAAGCCGGTCTATGGGCTGTGGCTGATAGATGAATTGGCCCACCACGGCTATACGGTCAGCCCCGGCACGCTCTATCCCACCCTGCACAGCCTGGAGAGTGAGGGGTATCTGACCAGCGAAAAGCGCGTGGTGGAGGGTCGCCAGCGGCGCTATTATGCCCTCACACCGGCCGGTGAGAGTGTGTTGGCCGAGGCCCGCGTCCGACTGACCGAGTTGATGTCCGAGCTGCTGGAGGATGGGGAATGAAGCTGCGCCAGGCGATAAGCGACTTTTTCGGATTGAAGAAAAATATGCTCGTGTTGCTTGCTATGGTCGTGCTGGTGGGGCTGGGCGAAAAGATGGCCGAGCGATTCCTGCCCATCTACCTGGTCGCCCTGGGAGGCGGTGCGCTCTCGGTGGGGTTGCTGAACGGGATGGACAATCTGCTGAGCGCGCTCTACTCCTTCCCCGGCGGCTACGTCAGCGACCGGATCGGCTACAAACGGGCATTGATTCTCTTTAACCTGATCGCCATGCTGGGATACGTGATCGTCATCATCTTTCCCGTGTGGCAGGCGGTCATCGTCGGCGCCGTCTTCTTTCTCTCGTGGACGGCGGTCTCGCTGCCGGCGACGATGGACATGGTCTCCCAGGTTCTTCCCAAGAGCAAGCGCACGATGGGCGTCTCGCTCCACTCGCTGGTGCGGCGCATCCCGATGGCCCTGGGGCCGCTGCTGGGCGGCCTGATGATCGGCTGGTTCGGCGAGAGAGACGGCGTGCGGTTGGCGTTCGTCGTCGCCCTGGTGCTGGGAGGAGTCTCGTTGGTGCTGCAACAGGTGATGATCGAGGACAATGGTCAGAGGCGCAAGGCGGAGAGCAACCCGCTGCACACGTTCAAACTGATCGGCCCCAGTTTGCGCCGCCTGCTGGTCTCGGACATCCTGGTGCGCTTTTGCGAACAAATCCCCTATGCCTTTGCCGTGATCTGGTGTGTGAACATTCACGGCATCACCCCGTTCCAGTTCGGCATATTGACCACCGTCGAGATGGTCACGGCGATGTTGATCTATATTCCGGTCGCCTACCTGGCCGATAAAAACACCAAAAAGCCGTTCGTCGTCGCCACCTTTGGATTTTTCACCCTTTTCCCCCTGGCG
Source organism: uncultured Anaerolineales bacterium (assembly GCA_964400615.1). Lineage (GTDB taxonomy): Bacteria > Chloroflexota > Anaerolineae > B4-G1 > B4-G1 > B4-G1. The sequence goes on from CAYNVC010000378.1 coordinate 1,518, forward strand.
CTGCTCTTTGCGCACTCGTTCTGGGCGATGGTCGTGGCATTCGTCATCCGGGGGATGAAAGAGTTTGGCGAGCCGACGCGCAAGGCGCTGATCATAGACCTGGCTCCGGAGGGCAAAAAGGCCGGAACTTTTGGGACGTATTACCTGCTCCGCGACGTCGTCGTCTCGGTGGCTGCTTTTGGCGGCGCATTGCTGTGGTCTCCGGCGACGGCCAACCGGATATTCGACGCGCTGGGGGTGGGGCGCGGCTTGCTGACGGCGGTCGCTGCCATCGCTTCGCCGACGACGAATCTGTTGACCGCGTTCGGCTTTGGATTGTTGGGAACGGCCTACTTTGCGTTGTTGGGCCGGGATTTGAAAAAGTGAAACGTCAAATATAAAAGGAGAAAACTGATGAAATGGGTAACTCGTGAGCATATGAAGGTAGATCGTGTGGCGTGTCCGTGGCTGATCAAGCGGTTCATCGAGCCGGAGGCCGAATTGTTGTTCCTGCCTCCCGACGAGGTGCTGGCCGTGGCCGAGCGTGAGGGAGCAATCTCCTACGACGTCGGCGGCAAGGGCAAGTACGATCACCGCGACGGCAAGTGCACCTTCGAGGTGCTGGTGGAGGAATATGACCTGGGCAAGGACAATCCCGCGCTGCGGCTGCTGGCCGACATCGTCCACGGGGCCGACACCGCCGACCACGATTACACGCCCCAGTCGCCGGGTGTGCAGGCTATTGCCGATGGCTTTCACTATCTGAACACCCCCGACGAGGAGCGGCTGACCCACGGCCTCGCCATCTACGACGCGCTCTATGCCTGGTGTCAGCATCAGGTCGAGGGGTAAAGCGTCAAAGGTCAGGCTGCGCACGCTGCCCTGCAACGTCTGGGTGATCAGCCTGACCAGTTTCTCGGGAGCGCGGGAGAGCCGGCGAAAGAGCGGGCACTCCCGCGCTTTTTGCACTCATCTTTTGGCGGCCCATCGAAACCAACTGAACCCGGTGGCCGATATTGTGAACTCAATTCGACCTTTTGAGGACACCTCTCCAACCTTCGAGTGACGTTTGTCTTGCCTCCAACGGCGCGGCGCTGGCGTCGAGGAGATTACCACGGATGTGGAAATGGACGATACGCCCGCGCCCGCCAGCGTGGATTTCCCCATCCGTGGTACTCCTGCCATCACCACCACGCGCGTCATCAGCTACACCCCAACGCCGCCGACCGCTTGACAAGCGTTGGCGGCGTGGGGTATACTTGTACCTGCGACACGCCAACCGCCTCACGCAGGTCGTGAGCGGCACTTTGACAACCCCATACACCTACTCCGGCGACTTCACCCGCTACCTATTATGGCGCGGGCGTGATGGTGTCAATTTTCGGCCAAAGGGGGCCAGTCGGAGCGA
>CAYNVC010000379.1:0-2901 GCA_964400615.1 uncultured Anaerolineales bacterium
GTGATACCGTCCTGGCCCTGGCCGCTCGTCCCGAAATTGCATCCGTTGGGCTGGATCACTATCGCCGCTGGATAGATCAGGCGCAGGCGTCCAATTCCCATGTCGCGGCTGCCACCGGGTGGGGGATCGAGCGTATCCGCGCCGACCAGGTCTGGGCCTCGCTCCACATCTCTGGCACGGGGGCGGTGGTGGCCGGGATGGACACCGGCGTGGACTGGTTCCATCCGGTGCTCAAGGCCAGCTACCGGGGTTACAACCCCCACGGCCCGGCCAACCACACCTACAGTTGGCACGACGCCACGCCCGATGGCGCGCTCTATCCGGTTGACGGGCACGGGCACGGCAGCCACACGATGGGCACGATGGTGGGGCAGGACGGCATTGGCGTGGCTCCTGGCGCTCGGTGGATCGCGGTCAAGGTGCTCAACAGCCAGGGATACGGCTACGATTCCTGGATTCACGCCGGGTTCCAGTGGATTTTGGCCCCCGGTGGCGACCCCGCTCAGGCTCCCGACGTGCTCAACAACTCGTGGGGCAACGACAACGGCGCTCTGACCACTTTTCAGCCTGACCTGGATGCTTTGCGGGCCGCCTCCATCCTGGCCGTTTTTGCCAACGGGAACAATGGGCCGGGTGTGGGCACGGTCGCCTCTCCCGCTTCGCTGCCGGGGGCGTTCACCGTCGGTGCGATAGATAGCGGCGACGAGGCCGCCAGCTTTTCCAGTCGCGGCCCCTCCGTCTGGGGAGAGATGCGCCCGCACGTGGCCGCGCCGGGCGTGGACGTGCGCTCCTGCCTGCCCGGCGGAGCTTATGGCTCGATGAACGGCACCTCGATGGCTGCCCCCCACGTCGCCGGAATCGCCGCCCTGCTGCGCTCGGTCAGCCCCACGTTGAGCATCACCCGGATGACTTTTCTCATCACCAGCACCGCCGTTCCGCTGGGCGCACCCATCCCCAACAACGAGACCGGTTGGGGGCGGGTGGACGCTTTCGCCGCCGTCGCCGCGCTCTCCCACCCCGGCATCATCTCCGGGACGGTGACGCGGGCCGGGGCCGGGACGCCCATCTCCGGCGCGACCGTCCGTGCTGCCCCGCACGGAGGTGGCAGTGGAGGTACGGCTGCCACGGGCGCGGGCGGCGACTATTTGCTGGCCCTGGCCCCCAACACGTTCGATCTGACCGTTTCCGCTTTCGGCTATGCCCCGCTTACCCGCTGGAACGTCACGGCGGTGACGGACACCGCGATTGAGGAGAATTTTGCGCTGGCCGCGCTGCCCACCGGAACGCTGCGCGGCCAGGTGACGGATGGCTCCACCGGCCTGCCGCTCGTCGCCGCCCTGGAGGTGCTGGACACCCCGTTGACGGATACGGGCAGCAGCTATGTTTTCGCGCTCCCGGCGGGTGCTTATACAGTCCGCGCCAGCAGCCTGGGTTATCGCGTCGTCACCGCCAGCCTGTTTGTCAACGTGGGGCAGACCACCGTCGCCGACCTGGCGCTGCCCCCGGCTCCCTCTATCCTCCTGGTTGATAGCGGCTCCTGGTACTATGGCAGCCAGGCGAGTTACTTTTACCAGGCACTGGACGATCTGGCCTATACCTGCGACGAGTGGCGGATCAAGCACCTGCCCGGCGACCTGCCGGGCGATACCGACCTGGCCCCATACGACATTGTGATCTGGAGTGCGCCGAAAGATGCCCCCGGCTACATCGGCGCCCAACACGCCATCACCAGTTACCTCTCCTCCGGCGGGCGGTTGTTGTTGAGCGGCCAGGACGTGGGGTTTCTGGACGGCGGCGGGGCGGGGATGAATTGGAGCGCCTACTACCGGGATTATCTCAAAGCCGGATACAGCAGCGACAATGCGCCGTCGCGGGTGCTGGACGGCCTGGGTGATGACATCCTGGCCGGGCTGACTCTCACCATCACCGGCCCCGGTGGGGCGAACGATCAGAATTACCCCGACGAAATCAACGTTGACGATCCCGACGCGGCCGCGCCGTTGCTGACTTATCGAGAGGGCGGGTGCGGCGGGCTGCGGGCCGGGACTTGCCTGGACTATCGGGCCATCTATTTCTCGTTTGGCCTGGAAGGCATTGACGACCGGGCCGCCCGGCGGGAGGTGATGGCCCGCTCGCTGGATTGGCTGAACGCGCCGCTGCCCACCGCCGGGCTAGAGTTGCAGCCCGCTGCCCAGATGGGCATTGGCCCACCCGGCTCCGTCGTCACTCACGCGCTGCGGGTGCGCCACCTGGGGCAGGGCGGGGGGACGGACGTGGTGTCCCTGGCGCTCGATGGCGTCACGTGGCCGGCCCAACTCAGCCAGCCCTCCCTGGCGCTGGCCCCCTGCACCTCGGCCACCATCGTCGTGAGCGTGACCATCCCCGCCGCCGCCGGGTGGGACGCGCGGGACGTGATCACCCTGACCGCTTCCTCCTCCATCTCGCCCGCCCTGGTGCAGACGGCGGTCATCACGACCAAAGCCCCGGCCCCGATCTTGCTGGTGGACGATGATCGCTGGTATCCGCAGGAAGCCAGGTACGAGGCGGCGCTGACGGCGAGTGGCCTGCACTATGATTACTGGCGCACCGGGCAATCGAGCGACGCGCCGGGGCAGGGCAGTCCGCCGCTGGACGTGTTGCAACGTTACCCCATCCTCGTCTGGTTCACCGGCTACGATTGGTACGCCCCGCTCACCTCAGACGAAGAGGAGGCGCTGGTCTCTTATCTCGACGGCGGGGGGCGCTTGTTTCTCTCCTCGCAGGATTTTCTCTACTATCACCAGGGGGACTATTTCAGCCGCAATTATCTGGGGGTGGTATCCTACACCGAGAGCATCACGCCAACGCTGGCGCGGGGCGTGCCGGAGAACCCCGTCGGCGACCGGCTGGGGCCGTACCCGT
>CAYNVC010000380.1:0-2870 GCA_964400615.1 uncultured Anaerolineales bacterium
GTTGGGAACGCGGGCGTCCCGCCCGCATGCGGCCAAGATGGCCGCGATCCGGCGGCCAAATAACAGTTGACTACCTGGCCCACTGATGATACACTGGGGACAAAATACACATCAACGCCAGGAGGTGGAAAAATGAAATATCGCAAGTTTGGCAAACTGGATTGGCAGGTTTCGGTGCTCGGCTTTGGCTGTATGCGCCTCCCCACCACGTCGGAAAGTCCGGCGGACATTGACGAGCCGGAGGCAACCCGCATGGTGCGTTATGCCATAGATCGCGGCGTGAACTATATTGACACAGCCGACCCCTACCACGACTGCAACAGCGAGTTTTTCGTTGGCCGTGTACTCCAGGACGGGTATCGGGAAAAGGTCAGGTTAGCGACCAAGCTGCCCTGTTGGAAGGTCGAATCGCCGCCGGATTTCGATAAATACCTCAACGAGCAACTCGCCAAGTTGCAAACCGACCACGTCGACTTTTACCTCCTGCATGCGTTGAACGGGGAAACGTGGCCCAAGATGCGCGACCTGGGCGTGCTCGAGTGGGCCGAGGGAGCGATTGCCGATGGCAGAATTGTCCACCTGGGCTTTTCGTTCCACGACGAGTACGCCGTTTTTCAAGAGATCGTGGACTCTTACGACGATTGGACATTTTGCCAGATTCAGTACAATTATATGGACATCGAAAATCAGGCCGGCACGCGCGGGTTACGGTATGCGGCCTCAAAGGGATTGGCGGTCGTGATTATGGAGCCCCTGCTGGGCGGCAAGCTGGTCGCGCCGCCCGATTCGATCCGGGCGCTTTGGGACGGCGCTCCCCACAAACGCACGCCACCTGACTGGGCGCTGCAATGGCTGTGGAACCAGCCGGAGGTCTCGGTCGTGCTCAGCGGCATGAGCGCGATGGAGCAGGTCGAGCAGAACGTCGCCAGTGCCGACAGCGCAGCTATTGACAGCCTGACGGCGGATGAACTGGCGCTGATCGGGCAGGTGCGAGCCAGCTACAAGACTCTTTCGCCCATTCCCTGTACCAAGTGCGGCTACTGTATGCCCTGCCCGAATGGGGTGGACATTCCGCGCAATTTCGAGGTCTACAACGAAGGGGTGATGTACGAGAGTCCAGATCAATCTCGCAAAACGTACAGGTTGTGGATAGCGGAGGAAAAGCGAGCCAGCGCGTGTATCCAGTGCCGCGAGTGTGAACCCAAGTGCCCGCAGAGCATCCCCATCAGCGAGTGGATGGTGCGCGTCCACGCGGTGCTCGGCGAGGGTGAGCCGTACCCGCCCGTGCAGCCCTGAACGAGTGCGATGATCCAGATCACGCCCGGCATTACTATCTCCGAGGACGAAATAGAATTCGAGTTCATCCGCGCCTCCGGCCCCGGTGGACAGAACGTCAACAAAGTCTCGACCGTCGTTCAGCTCCGCTTCGACGTGGAAAACTCCCCCACGCTTCCTCCGGACGTCCGCGCCCGTCTGATCCGTTTGGCTGGGCGGCGGATGACCAAAGACGGGGTGCTGGTCATCACGGCGCGGCGCTTCCGCACGCAGGAACAGAACAGGCGGGACGCAATCGAGCGGTTGGGCGAGTTGATCCGCCGGGCAGCCCACAAACCCAAACGCCGCCGCCGGACGCGCCCGTCTCGGGCCGCGCGGGAGCGCCGGCTGGAGGCCAAGCGGAACCGGAGTGAGAAAAAGCGTCTCCGTCGGCCCGTTTCGTCGGATTGGTAAGCCCGCGAATGTGGGCTATGGAATTAAAGCGGTTGACGGGGCGGCGATGCGGAACAGGCTGGCGGGGGTGTCCTCGTCCTGGCCGGGGTGCGATTCGAACACGATCCACTTGCCATCCGGCGACCAGGAGGGAGCGCCGTCCTCGTGCGTGCCGCTGTGAGTGACGCGCAACGGTGTGCCGCCCCCGGCCGGAATGGCAAAAATGTTGGGAGTGGGCAGCCCGCCGTGGTCGGAAGAGTAGACGATCCAATTGCCGTCGGGCGACCAACTGGCGTCGGTGTCGCTGGCGGGGGCGGTCGTCACCTGGCGGAGGTCACCGCCGTCGGGGGCGATGGTGTAGATATTCCAATCGTCGCTGCCGGGCGTGTGGCGCTGGAAGAGTATCCGGTCCCCGGCGGGCGACCAGTTGGGCTGGCGGTCGTCGGTGCCGCCGCCGGGGCCGTCGGTCAGTACCGTCAGATCGCTGCCGTCGGCACGCACTTTCCAGATACTGCCCTGCTGCCGGTCGTCGGGCACGTCGTCGTCGGCCTCAAAGACGATCCATTCCCCATCGGGTGACCAGGAAGGTTCGATGTACCAGGGCGGGCCACTGTGGGTGGTGACGCGGCTGAAATCGTCGCCGGCGTCCCCGATGCGCCACAGGTCATCCGCCTCGGCCCGGTCGGAGGCAAAGATGATGCGGTTATTGACCGGGTTCCAGGCTGCGCCGGGCAGGTTGACGTTGTCCTGATCCTCGACCGGTGTCAGGCGGGTGATGACGGAGGTGTGGCGCAGGTCGAGCAGGAACAGGGCGGCGGGGCCGTCGTTGTAACCGCTCTCGAAGCGGGTAAAGAGCAGCCACGAGCCGGTGGGGGAAAAGGCCGGATTCTGGGCGCTGGCAGGCGCGGGAGAGGCGTAGAGGAGTTCGGCCCCGTCGGCTTGCCCGCTATTCCGAGCGACAGGCGCAGCGGTTGGGCGGGAAGAAAATGTCTCCGGTTCGGCACAGGCCAGGGTGACGATGCTAATTAGTAAAAGTGTGAAAAGCAAGGTGTGGCGTTTCATCGGGTCAACCTTTCGATCTGGAATCTGGTAAACCTGAGCCGCTCCCGGCTGGATGCAGATCAGGCACGAGAGGGGAAGCGGCGTTTTCAGCGTTCGTCTGC
>CAYNVC010000381.1:0-2855 GCA_964400615.1 uncultured Anaerolineales bacterium
CTTTGCCGCTCTCAGTTTCCTGGGCATCGGGGCCGAGGTTGGTTACGCCGATTGGGGACAATTGCTCTCCTTTGCCCGTGATTGGATGACGCAACTCAAAGAATACTGGTACATTGTGACCTTCCCCGGCACGATCCTGGTGCTCTTTGTGCTTTCCTGGAACCTGGTAGGGGATGCCCTGCGCGACGTTCTTGATCCGAGACTTCAAGGCTCGCGCTAAACACCTGGTGACATGGAGGCAGACTCGGAACGACTTTACCATTGCAACGCGAAGCGAAAAAATGAGGCCAAAGGGGCACGCACCTTTAATGGAGCGTGCCCTTTTTTATTGGAAATTCACTGAACCGAATTTTTCACTTTTGGCGTTGCGGCAAGAGTCACACCGTCACACAGATAAGACAGAGATGCTCGTCATTCTCCTCAAAGTGAACCTTTTATCTTCTTTGTTGGTACATGCTGTGGACGTTCGTCTCATTCGAAAGCCGCCGGGCAATTCATTTCCCGGCAAGAAAAAGCTACTTACATAGGGAGATTCTCATGCCTCAGTCTGTACAAACCTTTGCCGCAAGCGTGATCGAGAACGTCGAACTGGTGATCGTTGGTGACCGAGAGACGGTCGAGATGGCCGTGGTCGGCTTGCTCTGCCAGGGACACCTGCTGATAGAGGACGTGCCCGGAGTGGGCAAGACGGTGCTGGCCCGCAGCCTGGCCCGCTCGTTGGGCTGCTCCTTCAGCCGCATCCAGTTCACCCCCGACATGTTGCCCAGCGACGTGACGGGCGTTTCCATCTTTAACCAGTCCAGCCGCCAGTTCGAGTTCCGACCCGGGCCGGTGATGGCCCAGATCGTCCTGGCAGACGAGATCAACCGCGCCACCCCCAAGACGCAGGCCGCCCTGTTGGAGGCGATGGAGGAGCGCCAGACCACAGTGGACGGCGTGACCCATCTCCTGCCGCGCCCGTTCATGGTGCTGGCGACACAGAACCCGATCGAATACGAGGGCACCTTCCCGCTCCCCGAAGCTCAATTGGACCGCTTCCTGCTGCGCGTCCGCCTGGGATACCCGGAGGCGGAGGAGGACGAGATTGACATCATGAGGAGGCAGCAGTTTCAGCATCCGCTGGAAAAATTGGAACAGGTGGTTTCGGTCCAAGAACTGACCCAGGCGCAGGAAGCTGTGAAAGCGGTGTACGTGGCGCCGGCAGTGGAGCGTTACATCGTCCAGTTGACGCGCTGGACGCGCCAACACCGGGACGTATACCTGGGAGCCAGCCCGCGCGGCAGCCTGACCCTCTACCGGGCCGGGCAGGTCAGGGCTGCCATACAGGGGCGTGATTTCGTGCTCCCCGACGACATCAAAGCTCTGGCGCTCCCGGCGCTGGCCCACCGCGTGATCCCTTCTCCCGCGGCCCGCTTGCAGGACGTGGACGCCGGGCGGATTGTGGAAGAAATAGTGGCTTCGTTGCCGGTGCCGGGCGGAGACTTGACCGGCGAGGGATAAATAATGACCGTCTCGCTGCGCATAGTGCTGGGCTTGTTCGCTCTTAGCCTGCTGGCGCTGGCGCTCACCGGAGTGCCCGTCTATGCCCGCCTGAGCTACCTGTGGGGCTTGCTGCTACTGGGCAGTTGGGGCTGGACCAAATTGGCCTTGCGCGGGGTGCGGGTGGCGCGCAGATCGCGCACACAACGTGCTCAGGTGGGGCAGATTTTCGAAGAACTGTTCGAGGTTCAGAACACCGACCGGCTGCCCCGCTTGTGGCTGGAAGTGTGTGACCGGTCGGCGTTGCCCGGCTCGCGGGGGTCGCGCGTCCTCACCTTGATGAGGGGCCGGCAGCGACAATCGTACTCGGTGCGCACCCGCCTGGTGCAGCGGGGCGTGTTCGCCCTGGGGCCGACGGTGTTGGCGGCGGGAGATATTTTCGGCCTGTTCCAGGTCAGCCGCGCCGCGCCGGCGGATGGCTCACTGCTGGTATATCCGATGATGGTGGACGTGCGTGGCTTTCCCAGCCCGCCGGGGCTGCTGCCGGGCGGGGAGGCGTTGCGCCACCGCACGCACCAGGTGACCCCGAACGCGGCCGGCGTGCGCGAGTACGAACCCGGCGACGGGCTGAACCGCATTCATTGGTTGAGTACGGCGCGGCGTGGCCGGTTGATAGCCAAAGAGTTCGAGCTCGATCCCCTGGCCGATGTCTGGATCTTTCTGGACGCGGCGCGGGACGTGCAGGCTGCTTTCCCATATTCCTCCTCTTCCCAGGCCGCCGCCGCTGCGCTGTGGAACCCAGAGTCCCGGGTCGAGTTGCCTCCCTCCACGGAGGAGTACGCGGTCTGCCTCGCTGCCTCGCTGGGGCGGTACTTTCTGCACCGCCGCCGGGCGGTTGGGCTGGTGAGCCACCCCCAATCCTCCCGGGGCGGGGTGAGAGTGTTGCCCCCCGACCGGGGCGGGAGGCAGTTGGGCAAGATACTCAAATCCCTGGCCCTGCTACACGCCGAGGGAGACCTGCCGCTCGCGGCTCTGTTGACCGCTCAAGCCCAGCACCTGCCGCGCGGCAGCACTGTGATCTTGATCACCCCGTCCGTGCAGAAAGACGTGGCCCTGGCCGTGGACGTCTTACTGCGGCGCGGGCTGCGACCGGTGGCCGTCCTGCTCGACGCCGCATCATTTGGCGGAGCGCCTGGGACTGCAACCCTGGCCGCCGCCGTCGCCGCGCTCGACGTGCCGGTCTACCAGGTGGCGAACGGCGACGACTTGAGCGCCGCCTTGAGCCTGAACGACAAAATCCGCTAATCCCGCATCCGCTAATCCTTCCGATCCGTGTGCGGCAAAAATCCGCCAATCCTGCTGATCCGTGTTCTAAT
>CAYNVC010000382.1:0-2854 GCA_964400615.1 uncultured Anaerolineales bacterium
ACACTGAAAGGGCCGCGCGAGCCGGAAATACAAGCCAACCGTAGCTGACCCGGATCGCGCCATGTTGAAACTCGTACTCGATTACGACGGCACACTGACCGCCGAAGAGCGCCAGGTCCCAGAGGTGACGCGCCGCTCGCTGCTGGAACTGGCGGACGGGGTTCTGCACGTCCCGCTGGCAGAGGTGGAGGACGCCTACCGGGCCACCCGCGCCCGCCTCCTGGCCGCGCCGCACGAATATCACTGGGAAGTGGACGGCCTGCGCGTCTCTTACTGCGACGAGGGCGCTTTTATCCTCAACACCGTGACGACTCAAACTATGCTGGCCCAGAACCTGGCCTACGCGGCGGCGGTCGCCGACCGCTTCCCCAACGCCGGGTACGACCCCGTTGCCGCATGCACCAACCACCTGTTCCACACCCACACGGCCCAGTTGGACGTCTCTTTCCGCCCGGCCGCGTCCCAGGTGCTGCGCCACCTCGCCACCCATCCAGAGATAGAACCGCTGGTGTTGACCAACTCGCTGGGGGACAAGGTAGAGCGCAACCTGGCCCGGCTGCCCGTGGAGCCACCCCGCGTCCTGGGCGACACCCGGCAGTACGAACTCGACCCCGCCTGGGAGATTCCGTTCAACGGCGGCGAACCGTTCCTGGTCGTGGACGAGCTGCACACGATAGACCTGCGACGGCGCATCTATTACGACGCGCTCACCCGCGAGCGGGCCGGGGGCGAACAACTCGCCGTCGTCGCCGACACACTCTCGCTGCCTGGTGCGCTGCCGCTGGCGCTGCAAATTCCGTTCGCCCTGCTGCGCACGAGCTACACCCCCGCCTGGTGCGCCGCCTACGTCGAACACCACCCGCTGGGGACGGTGCTCGACGATCTGGCGCAACTCGTGCCCTGGGCGGAAACAATCGCACTGCGACAAAATTCTCAAAGGAGCCTGACATGACATCGAACGTTGACGACCTCTTCCACGTGACGGCCGCGCACGTCCAATCCGCCACCCGCATGTTGACCCAGACGTTCCAGGATGAACCGCTCTGGGTTCACTTTATCCCGGACGAATCCACGAGACGGGAAAAAGTGCACTATCTGTTAGAGTTCGTGCTGCGCTATGGGATCAAATACGGCCAGGTGTACGCCACCTCGCCCGATATGGAAAGCATACTGGCCTGGTTGCCGCCGGACAAGGCCAAAATGACGCTATGGGGACAGATACAGTGCGGAGCAATCCCACTGGCATTCCGCATGGGGCTTGAGCTATCCTTGCGGCAAATCAAGAGCAGTGACTTGATGAGCGCGGCGCACAAGCGGCTCGCGCCTCAGCGCCACACCTACCTGCTGATCGTCGGCACAGTGCCCCGCCTCCAGGGACAGGGGTACGCCAGCAGGCTGTTCCGGCCGCTGTTCGACCGGTTGGACCGGGAGGGCATGCCCTGCTTTCTCGAAACCCAACGGGACGAAAACATCGCCATCTACCAACACTATGGCTTCCAGGTGTTGGAGGAGATGACCTTCCCCGGCAGCCAGATCAAAAACATACCGATGTTGAGGCCACCCCAGGGGTAGGGCGCAGAAAATTATGGACGTGAGAAATTTCGTCGCCTGGGCCGCGCAGACGGGCGAGCTGGTCGAGATAGAACGGGCAGTTGACCCGCACCTGGAGATGGGGCGATTGCTGCACGCACTCACCGGCCAGCCGGTGCTGTTCCACGCGCTGACCGGCTTCCCCGGCTGGCGGGCGGTCTCCGGCGTGTGCTCCCGCCGGGAGCACCTGGCGGCTGCGCTGGGCTGCGCCGTCCCCGACCTGATTCATCGCCTGGCGGACGCGCTGGCAAACCCCACCCCGCCACCGCTGCTCGGCTCCGCCCCCTGCCAGGAGACCGTCGCGCGGGAGGTCGATCTGACCAGCCTGCCCATCCCCCACTACCACCCCGCCGACGGCGGGCGGTACGTCACGGCGGGCGTGGTGGTGGTTCGAGACCCCGACGTGGGGCGCAACGTCTCCTTCCACCGCCTGATGGCGCTGGACGAGCGCCGCTTTGCCGCTCGCCTCATCGCGGGGCGGGGGACGCATACCGCCTGGCGCAAGACCGGCTCCGATCTGCCGGTCGCCATCGCCATTGGCTGCCCCGTCCAGGTGCTCCTGGCGGCGGCCACCAGCCCAGCGCCGGGAGTGGACGAGTTGAGCGTCGCCAACGCACTCGCTCCCACCCCGCTGGTGCGCTGCCAGAGCGTCGATCTGCAAGTTCCGGCCCAAGCGGAACTGGTTCTGGAAGGGCGCATCACCCACGCACTGGCCGACGAGGGGCCGTTCCCCGACCTGACCGGCACGCTGGACATCGTGCGCCGCCAGCCGGTGATCGAGATCGAGCGCGTCACCCAGCGGCGCGATCCTATCTTTCACGCCCTCCTGCCCGGCGGTCTGGAGCACAAGACCCTGATGGGCATGCCGCGCGAGCCGACCATATTCGCCGCCGTGAACCAGGTCTGCCGCTGCCGGGGGGTTTACATCACGCCGGGGGGGGCCTCCTGGCTGCACGCGGTGGTGCAGATCGAAAAACAGCACGCGGAAGATGGTCGCCGGGCCATCGAAGCGGCATTCCAGGGCCACCGCTCGCTCAAACACGTCGTCGTGGTGGATACGGACGTGAATCTCTACGACAGCGCAGAGGTCGAGTGGGCCATCGCCACCCGTTTCCAGGCCGACCGGGACCTGGTGCTCCTCACCGACCAGCCCAGCAGCAGCCTCGATCCTTCGGCCACGCAAATAGCGGGGCAAAAGGCACGCACGGCCAAGATGGGGCTGGACGCGACCGCCCCGCTGGGCGCAGCGCGGCGCGGGTACGAG
>CAYNVC010000383.1:0-2850 GCA_964400615.1 uncultured Anaerolineales bacterium
CACCCGTACCTGGTATTCGCCCGGTTTCATAACAAGGCTCAATAAAAATAGTGTATTCTTTGTCTCATATCAGCATCCATGTCTCTGGCTCATAGTGATAGTACTGTGGTTTCCTCCGGCGATCACATGACACCATCGCTCCTGGCGTGGTGCGCCTACCGACTTTCCCCGCACAGATCCCGGCGTGCGGTTCTCCCACAACTCGCCGAAGGCAAGTCGGAGGCAACGGTATGGGGCAGCGGGCAGTGATCCTAGATTCAATTTCCCGGCCTGCTAGAATCATTCCTCAGAGTAGAGACTCATCTTGTTTCCTTGAGGATCTCTAAATAGCGCATAATAGCCATATTCTGCATCTTTGCCAATTGCAGTCTTTCCTTTCAGCAGCTTGCCGCCAAACTTTTCGATCAGTTCCAATTTCTCTTTGATATCGGATGTGTAAATCACTGGCACCAGGGTCTCTTCTTCCGAGTTCAATTCTGCACTTGGGCCTTTTCCCGATGGTGGCAGAATATCCAGAAAGCCCGCTCCTGGCACCTCTTGGACTTGCCATCCAAAAACTTGTTCAAAGAAAACCCTGGACTGCTGATAATTCCTGGAGGGAATCACGATGTGGCAAAAGTAATCCCCGGCGGATTGCGAACCGTTTGTGTCGCCCATGACCATCTCCTTTTTGTGCGCCCACCGCCACAATCGGGATAGGATAGCCGGTTTTCCGGCTGCTTCCTATGATGCTAAAGTGTACCACCTCAACCAAATCCGGTACACTAATGGCGTGGGCCACTTGTCACATCTGTTTGTTTCAGCTACCCAACTCCTTTTTCTAGTATACACCTGTATTTTTACGAACACAACTGTCCGGGAGCTAAATGAGCGGTCTGGTCCACCCTGCCATTCATACCGTGCTCCCTGCAAGCCCCATCGGCCCACTCCAGGAACATCGCTCGCCCAGGTTGTCAATCACCCCAGATGTGTTATAATTCAACGTCGGTGCGCGTGCGCCGGGAAAACGATATTAGCGAGGTCGAGCCTTGCCGATGGGTAAGGCTTTTTTTGTCGCAAGGGAGTGATTGTGAGCGTTACATTTCAGGCATTGGGATTACATCCAGAGTTGGTGCAGGCTGTCACCGAGTTGGGGTACGAGACTCCGACTCCGATCCAGGCGGGGGCCATTCCCCTGTTGTTGACCGGAAACGACGTGCTGGGGCAGGCGCAGACAGGGACGGGCAAGACGGCGGCGTTCGCGCTGCCAATGCTACACGTGTTGGAGCCTCGAGGCAGCGCCGTGCAAGGGTTGGTGGTCGCCCCCACCCGCGAGCTGGCGAATCAGGTCGCCGTGGCGATCCACGACTATGGGGCACGTCAGGGCGTGCGCGTGTTGCCGGTCTATGGAGGGCAATCGTACAGCCGTCAAATCAACCGCCTCAAGCGCGGCGTGGACATAGTCGTTGGCACGCCGGGGCGGATGTTGGACCTGATCCGCAAGAAATCGCTCGACCTGAGCGGCGTGCGTTTCCTGGTGCTGGATGAAGCCGACGAGATGTTGAGTATGGGTTTTATCGAGGACATCGAGGCCATCCTGAGCGAGACGCCCGAGACACGCCAGACGGCGTTGTTTTCGGCGACGCTGCCCAAACCAATCCGCAACCTGGCCGACCGCTATATGCACACGCCGGAAGCGGTCATCATCAATCCCAGGCAATTGACCGTCGCTAACGTCGAGCAGCGCTATTACGTCGTGCGGGAAAGCGACAAACTGGCCGCGCTCACGCGCCTGCTGGAGATGGAGACCATAAGCAGTGGGTTGATCTTTGTGCGCACCCGGGTCGGTGCTGCGGGACTGGCGGAGGCACTGTTTGGACGTGGCTTTCAGGCGGAGGCGTTGCACGGTGAGTTGAGCCAGCAAGCACGCGAGACTGTCCTGGGGCGCTTCCGCCGTGGCAGGCTCACTCTGGTGGTTGCGACCGACGTCGCCGCCCGTGGGTTGGATATTGAGGATGTCTCGCACGTCATCAATTACGATCTGCCTCTCAATCCCGAGTATTACGTTCACCGCATCGGGCGGACTGGCCGGGCCGGGAAGAAAGGGGTCGCCATCGCGCTGGTCACGCCCCAGGAGCGCTGGCGCGTGCGCAAGATCGAAAAATACGCGCACTGCTCCATTGCTCATACCAATCTGCCCAGCGTGGCCCAAATCCTGGCCCGCCGCGACGAGCGGTTCACAACCCTACTGGCCGACCAACTCGCCCAGGGACAATTGGAGCACGAGCGCGCTCTGGTCACAGAATTAGCCGCCGCCGGATACGATCCACTGGATCTCGCGGCAGCGGCGATCCAGTTGGCGCGCGCCGGCGAACGGGAGCGGCCCAACGAAGAAATTGCCGCCATCCACGCGCCTGCCAGACGGAGCACGTCCAATCGCCAGACGCGGGGCAAGAGAGTTCCACGGGGCAAACGGTTCCGGCGCAAAGAGGGGCACGAACCGGGTATGGTACGGCTTTCGATAAACGCAGGGCGGGTGCACGGTCTACGTCCCGGTGAAATAGTCGGCGCGATTGCGGGCGCGGCCCACATCCCCGGCGCAGCCATCGGCGCGATTCGCATCAACCAGCGCCATGCCTATGTGGACGTAAACCGGAAGCACGTGGAGCTTGTGCTGCGCAAAATGCGCGGGTGGAAGCTACGCGGACAGGCCATAGTGCTCGAGATGGCAAGTTAAACCACCGGCCTGGAAGAGCCGGTGATGGATACGCCGTGCAAAGCCCACAGCGCCGCCTGACCCAGCGCCGCCTGTTCACGGCGGCGCGGCCCAAACTCCGAATCGGCCCAAGCAGTTTTACCATTGTGACGAGG
>CAYNVC010000384.1:0-2844 GCA_964400615.1 uncultured Anaerolineales bacterium
CGCCCGTTTTGGCACTGGCGATCCGTTTTTGCCTTTCCGAGATGTGATAGCTTTGCTCACCGGTGATGTCCAGTCCAGATGTGCCGCGGGCGACATCACGCGGAACCACGCCCGCCGGTTGTGGGAGGCATTGCCCGATGTGGCGCGGATCCTGGCCGACCGAGGCCCAGAGTTACTGGATATTTTTCTGCCGGCCGGAGAACTGGTGGCCCGTGCGATGAGCGTCGCCCCCGAGGGGGTGGGTTGGCTAGAACACTTGAAAGAGCGTGCACGGCAGGTGCAACTTGAGCCTGGTGGTTTGAAACAAAGTCATCTCTTTGAACAATACGCCAACGTGCTGCGCGGTATTGCGGCCCAGCATCCCTTGTTGATCATGCTGGACGATTTACAGTGGGTTGACGACGATTCTATCAGTCTGTTGTTCCACCTGGGACGGCGGATCGAGGGCAGCCGTATTCTGATTGCCTGTGCCTACCGACCAGACGAGGTTGCTCTTGGCCGAGATGGCGAACGTCACCCGCTGGAAACGGTGTTGACCGAGTTCAAGCGCTACTTTGGAGATGTGTGGATAGACCTGGCAGGATACGGAGAATCCGAGAGCCGCAAGTTTATGGACGCCCTTCTCGATACCCAGCCCAACCGCCTGGACCAAGATTTTCGCCGGACACTGTTTCAGCGCACGCGGGGACATCCGCTATTCACCATCGAGTCGCTGCGGGCGATGAAGGAGCGGGGCGACCTGGTGCGGGACGAGCGGGGACGATGGGTCGTGGGCGCGGTATTGGATTGGGAGACGCTGCCCGCGCGAGTGGAGGGTGTGATCGAGGAACGTGTGGGCCGGCTTAGGCCGGAACTGCGCGAGATTCTGTCGGTAGCCAGTGTGGAGGGGATAGAGTTCACGGCCCAGGTCGTGGCCCACGTTCAGCAGGCTGACGAGCGACAGGTGCTACGGGATTTGTCTCAGGAACTGGAAAAACGTCATAATCTGGTGCAGGAGCGGGAACAGGTTGAATATCACCACCTTTCGCGCTATCAGTTCACCCACTTGCTGTTCCAACAATATTTGTACAACAGCCTCGGTGTGGGGGAGCGCAGGCTGTTGCACCGCAAGATCGGGGCGGCACTGGAAGAATTGTACAAAGGACGTAAAGATGAAATTGCAGCTATCGCCCCGCAATTGGTGCGCCATTATGCCGGAGACGCCGAGCGCGAGCGATACTATGCCCGCCTGGCAGGGGAACGCGCAGCAGCCCAGTTCGCCAATGCAGAAGCTTTGCACTATTTGAACCTCGCCCTCGATTTGACGCCGGAAGAAAAGACCGAGGAACGTTACACCATTTTATTGACCCGCGAAAAGGTACTCGACCTGTGTGGGAACCGTGAGGCTCAACAGCAAGATTTGGCGGCGTTAGAGAGTCTGGTCGAGACCCTGGACGATGGTGATTTGCAGGCAGCCAGTCGTCGGGTGGACGTGGCGCTGCGCCAGGCCCGTTACGCCGAGGCAATCGGCGATTACCCGGCGACCATCGTAGCCGCACAGGCCGTCATGGGGCCGGCCCAGGTATCACAGGATATGAACAGTGAGGCAGCGGGGCATTTGCAGTGGGGACGCGCCCTCTGGCGGCTGGGGGAGTACAAAGCGGCCCGGCTCCAGCTCGAGCAGGCGTTGAACCTGGCCCGGACGGCAAGAGCGCTCCCGGCTTTGTCACGGACGCCTGACCAGACGGTGGAGGCGGACAGTCTGCATAACCTGGCTCTGGTTTACTGGCTTCAGGGTGACTGTGCCGGCGCCGAGGATTATCTCGCACGGACATTGCGCCTCTACCGGGAACTGGGCAACCGGCGCGGCGAGAGTATGGCACTCAACACACTGGGATTCGTCGCTTCCGAGCAGGGAAACTACACCGAGGCCGAGGAATGGTTCGAAGAGATATTGTGCATCACGCGCCAGATCGGCGACCGCCGTGGAGAAGCGCTTGCCCTGGGCAATCTCGGCATGGTTCATGCCGAGTATGGAAATTACGCCGAAGCAACGGCCTACTTTGAACGATCCCTGGATATCAGAACCGAGATCGACGACCGCGAAGGTATGTGTGGGCAACTTTCTAATCTAAGTTTGCTCTTCCATCATCAGGGAAACGGTAAGCTGGCGTGGGAATACAGCCAGCGGGCACTGCGCGTGGCTCAAGAAATCGGCAGCCGTCGCTGGCAGGGGTATGCTATCGCAAATCTGGGACGTGCCTTGGAAGGTATGGGACGTCTGACAGAGGCAGCCAACGTGTACCATCAATCGCTAACTTTGCGGCGCGAGTTGGACCAACATCAATTAGCCATAGATGCCCTGGCCAGTCTGGCGCGTGTCTCTTTGTCTCAGAATAATTTGAACCAGGCGCAGAGCCACGTCGAGGAAATACTGAGCTATTTGGAGAGCCACGATCTGGTGGGCATAGAGGAGCCTTTCCTGGTCTACCTGACGTGTTACCGAGTCTTGCGCGCCAGCCATGATCCTCGTGCCGAAATTGTCTTGAATACCGCTCACCGCCTGTTGCAGAAATGGGCTGCCAGAATCAGCGATGAAAGCCTGCGTCGTTCGTTTCTGGAGAACGTGGCTGCCCGCCAGGAGATCGTGCGCGAGTTTGCGAAAATGAAAGCAGCGTCACCAGATTCACCAGATTGACGTCACCTCGTATCAAACAGCATGCACGTATAGATGGCCTGGTGGCTATAGAAAAGATCAGGTGTGATGCAGGCCGCATCCAAAATTGCTCCAGGGAGAACCACCCCGTGCCACCGGTTCACGGCGGCGCAAATTCGTTCCTTTCCCCGTTCACTGTAGTGTGCCCC
>CAYNVC010000385.1:0-2834 GCA_964400615.1 uncultured Anaerolineales bacterium
GCCCTCAAAGCGGTGCTGCTGGCCCTCGACGCCGTCCCTTTCAACTCGGACGAGGCGGTGGTGGCGCTGATGGCGCGTCACATCCTGCAAGGAGAGCGCCCCTGGTTCTTTTACGGCCAGGCCTATATGGGCAGCCTGGACGCCTATCTGACCGCCGGGGCGTTCGCGCTGCTGGGAGAGAGTGTGCGGGCGATGCGGGCGGCACAACTCTTGCTCTTTGCCGCCGTCCTGCTGACCGGCTACCGGGCGGCGCTCCAACTCACGGGCAGCAGGCTCGCCGCCCAGTTGACCGCGCTCCTGCTGGCCTTTCCGCCCGTGCTGCTGACTCTCTACACGACCGCGACGCTGGGCGGCTACGGGGAGGCGCTGTTAGCGGGCAACCTGCTGCTCTGGTGGGGCCACCGGCTGGGCCAGGAAGAGACCCCCAATCGCTGGCTGTGGCTGGCGTGGGGACTGGTGGGCGGCCTGGGATTTTGGGCCTTTGGCCTGACGCTGGTCTATCTGGCTCCCATCGCTCTCTGGCTCCTGGGGCGACGTTCGACGTTTCGCGCATCGCGGATCGTGTATTGCGTGTTGCCTCTCGTGCTGGGATTCGCCGTCGGCAGCCTCCCCTGGTGGCTGGGCAACCTGGGGCGGATCGAGACCGGCGTGGCTGAATTGCTCGGCACAGCAATCAGCAGCACCGCCACGGCGGGCAGTTTTTGGGGCAACGTCGGGATGCGGGTTCTCGGCTTTTTCGTCCTGGGGATACCGGCCCTCTTTGGGTTACGCTTCCCCTGGAGCGCCATGGGGCCGCCGCTGTGGCTGGCCGTGATCCCGCTCGCGCTCTACCTGGGGGCGCTGGGGTACGCGCTGCGCCGCAAGAAGCGGCGGGCGGACAGCCAATCCGGCCTGCTGCTGTGGGGCGTCTGTGCGACTCTGTTCCTCGGTTTCGTGTTGACTCCCTTTGGGGGCGATCCTTCGGGGCGCTATTTTTTGCCGCTCTACCTGCCGCTGTTCATCTTTACCGCCCAGGCGCTGGTCGCGCTGCGAAAACGAACCAGATGGGCCTGGGGGCTGTTGGCGGCGATTCTGACGTTCAACTTGATCGGTACGTTCCAGGCTGCCGCCTCCAACCCGCCGGGGATAACTACCCAGTTCGAGGCCATCACCCAGGTTGACCATAGCTATGACGCCGAGTTGATCGCGTTTTTGGAATCCCACTCCGGCACGCGCGGCTATGCCAACTATTGGGTCACGTACCCCATCGCCTTCCTTTCCAACGAAGAGATCATCCTCACGCCCCGCCTGCCCTACAAGGCTGACCTGCGCTACACTCCGCGCGATGACCGGTACGCGCCCTACGGGGAGGCGGTCGCGGCCAGCAGCACGGCGGTCTATGTCACCACCAACCACCCGGTTCTGGATAGTCTGCTCGCGGAGCAATTTGCCGCCCTGGGCGTGAGTTACGCCGAAGCGCAGATCGGCGACTATCACATCTTTTACGCCCTCTCCCGCAAGGTGACGCCGGACGAGTTGCACCTCGGCCAGGGCCGTTCAGTTCCAACAAGCCCGGCTGGACGCAGATGAGGCAGATCGTGTGCCAGAGGGATAAATCTGCGTCCAACATCTCCAAACCCACCAGCATTGCTCCCAACGATTCCGCTTCAGCGCGGGCGAACAAGGCATAGTGATCTTTGTTCTCTCTCTCCACTCATGAATCTCTCTGGACACTGGCGTTTTTGTTCGTAGTGACGGCTTCAGCCGTCCAAAAGGCTCAAAAGCGGCTAAAGCCGCTACTACAAACCCTCATATCTAGCGTTTTTATTGTTGCCTACCCCAAGATATGGGCATTCTGAAATTTGCCAGACTCGAGAATCTCTGAAGAAATTCTCGGAATCTGTCCATAGAGATTGTACACGAGAAGACAACCAAGTCAATGGGAAGACGCAGAACCGTTCAGTGCCGGCGCCGAGTGATGCGGGGAAAGAGGCCGGGTTAAAAGATGTTGATCGGTGTGCCGACCCGCCAATCGGCGGGGATGAAATCGTCCGTGTACCCGCCGACGGGGTAGGACCAGCGGTAAATCCAGCGGGCGGCGGCGATGGAGACGTTCAGACAGCCGTGGCTGCGCCGCACGCCGAAATCGTTGTGCCAATAAGTGCCGTGGATGGCCGTGCCGCTCATATCGAAGAACGAGTTCCAGGGAATGCCCGGCAAGTCGAAAACCTCGACGTAGGTGGGCGGGCCGCCTGGATAAGGGCGGTTGCACATGTGGCGCGAGGGCTGTTTTAGCAGCACCCACGTCTCACCCGTGTGTGTATCCAGGTCTACCACCGTACCCTCCTCCAATTGCGAGACCCCCAGGCCGGAGGCGACCAGGGTGGTGAACGCGATCCGCTCCCCCTCGTAACAGGTCAAACGCTGTTTCGTCAGGTCAACCTCGATGCGCTTGCTGCCGACGAACGGGTGGATAGGCGACATCTCGGCGCGGGGGATGCGGCGCACGTCTCGCGCCAAAACCCACTGATGAGTTGGATCGGTCGGCGGAAACTCGTCGAACACCTTGTACCAGCCGGTTCCATACTCGTCTTTGAAAGCGTCCACGATGTGGTAGACCGTGCCGCCGTAAAAACGGTATGCTTTTTTCGATGTGGGGTCGGGCTGGGCGTAGGCTTCGGTAAAGGGCTGCGAGACCTCGCCCCAGAACCCCCACTCACCCACGTCGCTGATGAATGGCTGGGGGGGAAAAACGCGCACGGGCAGCACCCAGGCGGAGTGAACGTATCCCAGGGGGGTCTCGTACCACAGGTCGTTGTGGGCGCTAAAGGGGGCGTGCACCTGGCGGGTGATGG
>CAYNVC010000386.1:0-2797 GCA_964400615.1 uncultured Anaerolineales bacterium
GCGTTTCTCTTCACCCCCGCCGACCGCGCTCCACACGATTTACCGGAGACTTTGCAGCGTTACATTGCGCTGGGAGAAGCGAAGGAATATCACAAGGGCTACAAATGCCGCGTGCGTTCGCGTTGGTATATTGTGCCTTCGGTGTGGACGCCAGATGCGTTCATGCTCCGCCAGGTTCACGCCTACCCCAAGTTGGTGCTCAACGCCGCCGGGGCCGTATGCACAGACACGATCCACCGCGTGCGCTTTCTGGACGGAGCCAACGGCAAAGCCGTGATCGCTGCTTTTTTGAACTCGCTCACCTTTGCCTTTTCCGAAGTCACCGGGCGTAGTTACGGCGGCGGCGTGCTCACTTTCGAGCCGGGCGAGGCTGAACGTCTGCCTTTGCCGCTCGGCGGCGCGGAACGGCTCGACCTGGAGCGTTTCGATCAACTGCTGCGCCGGGGAGACATTGACGCCGTGTTGGACGTTACAGACAGAGTATTGCTCCGTGAGGGGCTGGGCCTGGACGAGGAACGGGTCAAGATGCTCCGCTCCATTTGGGTTAAACTCCGTGATAGAAGAATCAATCGTAAATAGGTGGTGACTTGTGAAAGTTGACCTGATCCTGACCGGTGGCAGCGTCGCCACGATGAACGACAATTTTGATTTGTTCGACCCCGGCGCGGTTGCCGTCCGCGCGGGAAACGTCGAGGCCGTTGGGCTGGCCGACGAGATCGCCCGCGCCTACACCGCCGCCGAGACGCTGGATTGCAGCGGATGTGCGGTCATCCCCGGCCTGATCAACGCCCACACTCACGCCCCGATGACCTTGCTGCGCGGGCTGGCCGACGACCTGCGGCTGGACGTCTGGCTGATGGGCTATATGATGCCGGTGGAGCACGAGTTTGTGCGCCCCGATTTTTGTTGGCTGGGGACGCAATTGGCTTGTGCCGAGATGATCCGCTCCGGCACCACCTGCTTTGCCGACATGTACTATTACGAGGAGGCCGTGGCCGACGCCGCTGCGCGGGCCGGTATGCGGGCCGTGTGCGCCGAGACGGTGCTCCAATTCCCCTCGCCCGACGCGCTCAGCTACGACGAGAGCCTGGAGCGCACCCGAGATTTTATCCAGCGCTGGAAGGGACACCCTCTGATCACCCCGGCGGTCGGCCCGCACGCCCCCTACACCACCACCGCCGAACTGCTACAATCCTGCGCCCAGATCGCGCGCGAGTTCGACGTGCCGCTGCACATTCACCTTGCCGAGACAGCGCAGGAGGTGGAGGATCATCGCGCCAGATATGGCATGCCGGTTGCGCCCTGGCTGAAAAAGCAGGGTGTCTTTGAGGCTCAGGTCATCGCTGCTCACTGTGTCCACCTGGACGAGGGGGAGCTGCACACCCTGTTGCATCACGGGGTCGGCGTGGCGCACAACCCCACCAGCAACCTCAAACTATCCAGCGGTTTTGCCCCGGTGGTGCAGATGTTGAACCTGGGGCTGAACGTGGGCATCGGCACCGACGGCCCCGCCAGCAACAATGACCTGGATATGTGGGAGGAACTGCGGTTGGCGGCGCTCCTGGCCAAGGGGGTGACCTCCGACCCCACGGCCCTTCCGGCCCGGCAGGCCCTGGCGCTGGCGACCATCGGCGGGGCGCGGGCGCTGCACATCGGGAACGCGGTCGGCTCGCTGGAGCCGGGCAAGCGGGCCGACCTGGCCGTTGTGAACCTGCGTGCCGTCCACAACAGCCCCAGGTTCGAGCGCGACCCCAACGCACTGTACGCGCGGTTGGTCTATGCCGCCAAAGGGAGCGACGTGCGGGACGTGATGTGCCAGGGCCAGTGGCTGATGCGAGAGCGAAAGTTGCTCACACTGGACGAGCAGGCGCTGATGGACGAGGCCGCCGGACTCGCCCACAAGATTGATACATTCCTCATCCAACGGGAGAAGAGCGTGCTGAGCAAACTCCTGGTCATCGGCCAGGTGGCCCAGAAAAAGACGTTCGAGGTGCAGGTCAAAGTGTACCTGACCGCCGGGGCCGAGGTCGAGAGCCTGTTAGAGCAGCCCGAAATTCAAATCATCAAGCCCTCCGTCCGGCGGCAGTACGACACCTACTTTATTTTCGATGACCCCTGGCACAACCGGCTGCGTTACCGGGAAGACGAACTGCTGGACGAGGACGGTCAGGTACAGGACATCGTCTGCCGCCTGACCCTGACCAGTTACACCAAAGACCGCGAATACCCGCGCTCGGTGTTGCTCTCCCGCTCCCGCTTCGATGCGCCAGCGACGCGCAGCTTGCGCTTTTACCGCGAGTATTTCAACCCCGGCTCCGAGGTTCAGGTGCACAAAGAGCGGCGGCGCTATCGCGTCCGCTACGGCGGGACCGATTTCTCCATCAACCTGGATCGTTTGAGCAAGCCTGACCTGCCCGGTATGTTCCTCGAGATCAAGAGCCGCACCTGGTCCAGGCAGGATGCGGAGCGGAAAGCGGAAATGATCGGCGAACTCTTGAAATTGTTCCAGGTGCAGGAGCAGGAATTGGTGAGACAAGAGTACGTCGAACTGGCATTGGATGTCGAGAGACAAAGCCACGCCGGTCGAAAAACGAACGTCGCTTGAGAGCTACCTCGTTGTGGGAGCACTCGCAACAATTACGTCGTGGCCGCGTATTCATACTAGCCACACACGCAAAGGCAGAGAGAAAGGAGTTGACAATGTCTGAAGGGAAAACCGTCAGTTACACCATCATCACCGTCCTGTCCGTCATTGGTGTCATCGTGGCCTGTATCCTCATCTTTTTCGGCCTGCTCT
>CAYNVC010000387.1:0-2796 GCA_964400615.1 uncultured Anaerolineales bacterium
GCCCGTGCCATATCCGCGCTTGACCGGGAGGAGGCCCAGCCGCGTGATCCAGGTACGCCCTGGCCGTACCCCCAGCATGCCCAGGCCCAGGATTTGATCTCCTTCCCGCGCCACGACCGAGTGTTCCAGGTCAACGTCGTAATTGTGGACGTACTTGCGCAGGCGGGCGGCGTTCATCGGCATGGGGACGATGTAATCCACGCGGCTCTGGTTGTAAGCGGCGACGAGTTCATCAAAGTTGAACCGGTCGGCGGGTATCAATTCTACCGTTGATTTGTCCTCGATCTGGGTGAAATCGGAGCGGGTGCTGACTCTAACAAGTGCGGTCATTCATTGTTCCCTGTGGTGAGGTAGACGGCGATTTGGGATGGGAATGTTCGGGGGCTGATCGGCTTGGATATGTATCCGTCGCAGCCGTAAGCCTCGATCATTTGTCTGGCCGTCGCGGGGGGCCAGGCGGTCACGGCGACGATGGGCACGTGCGCCAGCCCGGGCACATTTCTGATCAGAGATACCAGGGTTTGTCCTTCTACGTCGGGCAATCCCAGGTCGAGCAGCACCAGGTCTGGCTTCTCTTCTATAGCCAGCGTCAACCCGCTTTCGCCGTCGGCGGCGTGGAGGACGTGATAGTCGTATGGCTTGAGTGTGCGCATCACCAGGCGGGCGTTGTCGGCATAGTCCTCAATGAGCAGGATTTTCTTCATATCTTGCCTCGCTCCGGGTAGTATTCGGCCACTTTATCTATCAACTTGAGCGCTTCTATCGGTTTCGAGAGATAATCGTCGCAGCCGGCGGCGATAAAGCGCTCCCGGTCGCCGCGCATGGCGGAGGCGGTGAGGGCGATCACGGGGGTCTGGCGCACCTGATCGTCTGCCCTGATTTGGGAGATCACTTCCAGCCCGTCTATGCCGGGCAAACCGATGTCCAGCAGGACGAGGGGCGGTTTCAACTCGCGCACCATCGCCAATCCACTGATGCCGTCTTCGGCTTCGATCATGGTGTACCCGCGTGATTGGAGGACTTTGCGGACGATGCGGCGGTTGTGATAGTTATCCTCAATGTACAAAACTGTTTTTTGTTCCATAGAAAACACCTTGCTTACGTGATAGCGCTTTGCTCCGGCCTGGCTGCGCCGCTCAACACGCTGGTCACGTGATCCACCAGCTCGCGGGCGCTGAAATTCCCTTTTTGCCACACAGATTCGGTGTGGCGGCGCAAGTGTTCCCGTTCTTTGTTCGTCAGTGATTTGGCCGAGACGATGATGACCGGAATGTCGCGGGTGCGTTCGTCTCCCTCCAGTTCGCCCAGGATGGAGAACCCGTCCATCCCTGGCAGTGTGAGATCCAGTATTACCAGGGCGGGTTTCCGTTGCCGCACCAGGTCTATCCCGTCCAGCCCGCTGTGCGCCTCAAAGACGCGGTATTGTTTGTAGCTTTGCAGCAGGCGGCGGATGAGACGGCTGTCGTGAGCGTTGTCATCAATGACGACGATGGTGGTGATCTGCTCGTCCAGTTGAGCCAGAGCCGCCGCCAGGTTTTCTTTCGGTAGACTCTGGACGCCGTCGGTGGGGTGGGTTGTGAGCGGGGTGTCAATGTCCAGATGGAGCAGGAAATGGTCTTCCAGGGCGTGCTTTTCGGCGCTAAAGGTGTGCCCGGAGCAATTGACCACTACTCGTTCGTGTGGTTGGACGTGTCCCCCGTCCAACAGTTTTTCCAGCCCGGCGAAGGCGACGCTGGCGGCCGGCTCCATCGAAAAACCCTCGCTGCGGGCGACGCGCCGCATAGCGCGGAAAGCGTCTCCGTCGCTCACGGCGACCATCGCGCCGCCGTATTGGTCGCCGGCCTGTTTGAGGACCTGGTAGGCAAGGCCGGGGTTGCCGGTGGAGAGCACGGTGACGAGGGTGTCTGGCACTATTGGCCTGGCCTGTGCCAGCCCTTGTTCCCAGGCTTGCACCATCGGTGAGCAGCCCTCTACCTGCACGATCCCCAACTTGGGTACGCGCTCGATCAGCCCGGCCTGGTGCAGCTCGCGGAACCCTTTGAGCACACCCAGCGGGCCGATTCCGCCGGAGACGGCCTGGATGTACCAATCCGGCGCTTGCCAGCCCAGTTGCTCGGCGATTTCGAGTGCGATGGTCTTCATGCTCTCTTTGCCGGTGATGCCTTTGGCGCCCTGGTCTTTGTAGATGGAACGCCGGGCGGCAAAATCGGCGGCGATCTCTTTGGCCTGGTCGTAATTGCCGTTGATTTTGACCGCTTCAGCGCCATAGAGTGCCAGCTCGCGGATTTTTTCGGCTGGGACGTTGTTGGGCAAAAAGACCCACAGTTTGATTCCGGCGCGGGCGCAGTAGGCGGCGTAGGCGGCGGCTGCGTTGCCGGTGGAGGCGATGACGAACTCGTCAATTCCACGCGCTTTTAGCCCGCTGACGGTGCACGCGGCCTGCCGGTCTTTGAACGATCCGGTGGGGGAGAGGCGCTCGTCTTTGATCCAGATTTCGCGGCAACCCGTCTCCCGTTCCAATCCCACGGCGCGGGTGAGGGGTGTCCATCCTTCGCCCATTGAGACGGGTTGTAAATCGTCGGGGAAGGGGAGCATTTCCCAATAGCGCCACAGGCTGGCGGGACGTTGGGCCACCAGCGCGGGCCAGTCGGTGGGCAGTGCCGCGATGTTGTAATGAGCCTGAACCCACGCCCCGCCACACGCGCTGCATTGGGAGGCGAAGAGGTCGGCCTCCATTTCGTGGCCGCATTCCATACAGCGAACTGAGTCGAAGAGTGTTTTCATGGAACGAATGGC
>CAYNVC010000388.1:0-2794 GCA_964400615.1 uncultured Anaerolineales bacterium
CTGGCGACCATCGTCGCCAACACGACCGCCAGCCACTTTGAGACCATCAGCGCCGTGCTGGCGGGCGTGGCCGACCTGCGGCGCGTCATCAAAGAGGCCCAGGAGCGGCGCGGGATGTATGGACGGCGCACCATCCTGCTCGTGGACGAGATTCACCGCTGGAACAAGGCGCAGCAGGACGCGCTGTTGCCCCACGTCGAGGATGGCACGCTCGTGCTCATCGGCGCGACGACCGAGAATCCTTATTTTAGCGTCATCGCCCCGCTGGTCTCCCGCTCGCGCATTTTCCAATTCGAGCCGCTCTCCGCCGGGGCGGTGACGGCGATCCTGCAATCCGCTCTGGCGGACGAGGAGCGAGGTTACGGCTCGCGCCGCGTCCAGCTCGACGAGGACGCCCTGGCCCACCTGGTGCGCGTCGCCGGCGGAGACGCGCGGGCCGCGCTCAACGCGCTGGAGCTGGCGGTGGAGAGCACGCCGCCCGGCGCGGATGGCGTCATCCACGTCCCGTTGAGTGTGGCCGAGGACTCGATCCAGCGGCGTGCACTGCGCTACGACAGGCGCGGCGACGCGCATTATGATACCATTTCGGCCTTTATCAAATCGGTGCGCGGCAGCGACCCCGACGCGGCGCTCTACTGGCTGGCTAAAATGGTCGCCGCCGGGGAGGATCCGCGCTTTATTCTGCGCCGGCTCTATATCCTGGCGGCGGAGGACGTTGGTCTGGCCGACCCCAACGGGGTGGTGGTCGTCAACGGGTGCGCTCAGGCTTTCGAGTGGGTGGGGATGCCGGAGGGGCAATATCACCTGGCGCTGGCGACGCTCTACCTGGCGACTGCGCCCAAATCCAACGCGGTGGGGGCGTATTGGAAAGCGCTGGCCGAGGTCGAGGAGCACGACGCCGGGCCAGTCCCGCTTTACCTGCGCGACAAGAGCGATACCTTCCACGGCGAGCTGCGCGAGCATTACCAGCGCACGATGGGCGAGCACGAGCAGTACAAGTACCCCCACGATTATCCCGCCGGGTGGGTGGAACAGCGCTATCTGCCGGAAGGGGTAAAAGGGGGCTGGTTCCGGCTCCGTGGGCACGGCTACGAGCGCGAGATAGCCGCGCGGCTGGCGGAATGGCGGGAGCGTGCGGCATAGCAAAACGGCCCCCCGCCCTGGAGTGGGCCGGTGGCCGTTGTACCTCGTTAATCGTCTGCGCGTTTATAACCGAGAAACAGGGAGCACAGGCTGGGGGCGAAGGATTCGAACCTCCACATACGGATTCAGAGTCCGCTGTCCTGCCATTAGACGAGCCCCCAGGGAGAATCTGGACGGGGGTAATTCTACCATAAATTTTGTGCTTGACAAACTCGCGCCCCGTGGGCTAAAAGTAATCCTCGTAGCCGTCAATTCCCAATTCGTCCCGTACAAACTCTAGCTCTTGCCGTAGGTTGGCGTTGACCGGGATTCCCTCCTCCCGGATACGCTGCTCGTTTTCGTACTCTTTTTCCCCCGCCACATAGATGCGTTCGGCGCCGGGTGCTTTGCGGGCCGCTTGCAGCGTGCGCATGATCTGGCCGGTGATGAAGCGGGAGACCTCCGGCGGGATAAAATGTTCGATGTCTATCGCCAGGAAAAAGTGCCCCAGCATATAGGGGCGGATGGAGCCGTCGGGGGCAAAGCCAAGCAAATCTTTCATAAACACCCCCGCGCAGAGCGAGGCGGAGAGTATCTCGACCATCGTCGCCAGGTCGTACCCCTTGTACCCGGCCAGTTCTTCCCCTGCGCCGCCCAGCGGCAGCAGTGCCGCCTGCGCCTTGCCAAAATCGGCCAGCGCCTGCAGCGGGTCGGTGAGCGGCTCCCCCTGCGCGTCAATGACGCATCCGGCGGGGATGGGCTTTTCGGCCCGCGCCAGCACCTCGACTTTGCCGCGCTGGATGATGGAGGTGGCCCCATCGAAGCAAAAGGGGTAGGGGCCATCGGAGGGGGCGGCGAAAGCGATTGGGTTGGTGCCCAGCATCGGCTCGGTGCTAAAAGTGGGCGCGATGGCCGGGCGGGCGTTGGTCACGGTCAGCCCCATCATGCCCTCCCGCGCTGCCATCAGCGAGTAGTAACCGGCAATGCCAAAATGTGTCCCGTTGCGCACCGTCACCGCGCCCAGGCCGTACCGTTTGGCCTTGTCCATCGCCATGCGCATTGAGCGGTAGGCGATGACGTGCCCCATCCCGTGGTGGCCGTCCACCAGCGCGGTCGTCTCCGTCTCTTTGACGATCTCTATCTCGGTGGTGGTGTGATGTTGGCCGCGCTCGATGCGGTCGTAATAGTATTTGAGCCGTCCCACGCCGTGCGATTCGATCCCGCGCAGGTCGGCGGTGATGAGCACGTCGGCGCAAATGCGGGCCTCCTCCTCTGGCACGCCCAGGGCGGTGAATGTGTCTCGGATAAAGTTTTCGATGACGTTTACGGGAATATTGGTCATTTGGTCAGTCCTCCTCGAGTGAATTTTCGAACGTGCGCCAGCGCCCGCTCGACTGCCTCCTGGGGTGTGGCGGCGCGGGTGATGGGGGCGGGCGGGTGGCCGGGGCGATTAATCTCCCACGTCCCCAGCCCCACCACCGGTTTGCCAAAGTTGATTGCGTATGCCATCTCGCTCAATGTGCCGTAGCTCCCGCCGACGGCGATCACCGCCTGAGCGGTGCGGGCGATGATGACGTTGCGGGCGCAGCGTAATCCCGTGACGATGGGAATATCCACGTAGGGGTTGGCCTCGCCGGGGTCGGTGCCGGGCAGGATGCCCACGGTCAACCCG
>CAYNVC010000389.1:0-2789 GCA_964400615.1 uncultured Anaerolineales bacterium
ATACTCTTGCTGACTCTGGCCTTCCCGCTCACCGCGCTTGCGGACGGGCCGGTGGTGCCCGGCTACCTGCTGGATAGCGACGGGCGGCGCGTCCCGGCCCCGGCGGCCTACGTCTACGCCGGGTTCCTGGGCGGGGACTCACAGGCCAGCGGTATTTTCGCCGAGCCGCAAGACCTCTTCCGTGATCCGGCCACGGGCCGTTTCTTCGTCGCCGACACGGGCAACGACCGCATAGTCGTCCTCGACGCGGCGGGCGACCTCTTGTTGGAGGTGATGGAAGGGCTGAGTGCGCCGCAGGGGGTCTTTGTGGATTCCGACGGCGACATCTGGGTCGCCGACACGGGGAACGAGCGCGTGGCCCGCTTTGCCGCCGATGGCACGTTCAAAGCCGAATACACCAAACCGGAATCCCGCTACCTGGAGGAGCGCGAGTTTACCCCCACCAAGATCGTCGTTGACCGGCGCGGCTTTATTTACCTGGTGACGGGGCAGGAGGGCGACCTGGGCGTGATCGTGATGGACACGCAGGAGAACTTTCGCGGCTTTTTTGGTCGTACCCGTGTCCGCTTTAGCCTGGGCCGTCTCCTGGCGCGGATGGTGGCGACGAAGGAGCAGCGCCGCCGCATGCTGCGGGTACGTCCCGCCCCGCTGGGCAACATCCACCTGGACGAGCAGGGATTTCTCTACGCCGTCTCGCCGGTGCTGGACTATAACCAGATTCAACGCCTCAACTCGGTCGGCGAGAACGTCTACGGCGGGGCGGGGGGCGGCAGTGGACTGGCGCAACTCCTGTCCCGCATCCGGGGCGGGGGGCGGCACGCCTTTGGCGAATCGCAGACCAAAGAGCGGTGGGATATCCAGTGGAGTATGAACGTCCTCTACCGCGTCGGCTCCGCCTTTGAGGACATCGCCGTTGATGACCTGGGGGCCGTCTCTGTGCTGGACGGGTACTCTTACCAGGTCTACCAGTACGACCAGGCGGGCAACCTGCTGGCGATTTTCGGCGGGCGCGGTCAGCGGGAGGGTGGACTGTCTCACCCGACCTCCATCGTGGCCGGGGACGATGGCTACCTCTACGTTCTCGACTCTGGGCGGGGCAACGTTCAGATTTTCCGCCCCACCGCCTTGATGCGCCAAGTCCACCAGGCCAGTTACGCTTACTACGATGGCCGGTACGACGAGGCGGCCTCGCTCTGGGCCGAGATCGCGTGCCGCAACACCAATTTCGCGCTCGCCCACGCCGGGCTGGGCAAGGCGTTGCTGCGCCAGGGTGAGTACGCCGCCGCGATGGAAGAGTACCGCTACGCCGATGACCGGGCCGGATATTCCACCGCCTTCCGCGAGTATCGCTACCACTGGATGCGGGATCACTTTGACCTGCTTGGCCTGGGGCTGATTGGGCTGCTGGCGGTAGTCAACCTTGCGAGTGGGCCGCTCACCCGTTTCCGGCGGGCGGCGCAGCGGAAGGCGCTCTCACTGCGCGAAAGCGGCGCTCTGTGGCCCGTGGGAGTGCTGCTCCTGCTGGCGCTGGCGGTGCGGATGGGGGCGCTTTCGGCGCTCAGCTTTCACTTCCGCACCCAGCGGCCGGATGATACCCGCCTGCTCTTTGAAAGCGGCAAAATCCTCATTCCCTGGGTGACCTGGTGCATCGCCCAGCTGGCGGTGAGCGAAATTTTCTACGGCGAAGGGACGTTCCGGCAGATCGTCGTCGCCAGCGCGTGGGCGCTGCTGCCGTTCATCCTGCTGGCGCTGCCGGTCAACCTGCTGACCCACTGGCTCACGCTGGACGAGAGGGCGCTCTTCCGGGCCGGGTGGTGGCTGATCTGGGGGTTGGTGGCCTGGAACCTCTTGCGCCAGGTGCAGACGGTACACAATTTTGATCTGCGCCAGACGGTGGTGGTGATTCTCCTGACTCTGCTGGGGATGTTCATTTTGTGGGTGTTGGTGGGGCTGGTTTACGCGCTGACGAGTGAGATCGTGCGCTTTGGGCACGAGATTCTGCTCGAAATTTACGTGCGGAGGTTTTAGAGGGCACTACAGCGAATGGGGAAATCAACGAATGGAGGCCAGCGAGTGCATAATTCGTTCCATTCCCAATTCGTTGTAGTGCATGAGCCGGGAACACTACAACGAATGGAGAAATCAACGAATTTAGCGAGATGGTTTCACAATTCGTTGTAGTGATAGGGTGACTACCATGCCCAAGATCATTCACAAGGAACTCAGTTACACAACCCGTGGTGTTTTGTTACACGTTCACAACACTCTTGGCCCAGGGTTGCCAGAACCATTCTACCGGGACGCTGTCGCGTATGGCTTGGAGGAGCAAGGTGTCAAGTGCGACACGGAAAAAGCATTCGAGGTCTACTACCGCGACGTGCGTGTGGGTTTGTATATGGTAGATGTCTGGATTGAGAACGGGAAAATTATTCTCGAGCTCAAAGTCGCGCCCAAGATTTTGCCTATACATCGAGCACAAGCTATTTCGTATCTCAAAGTAACCGATGCTGATCTGGCGATTGTTGTTACTTTTGGTGCTAGTTCATTATTGGATGAGCGGCTGCCCAACTTTTTGAGGGACAAGGTGGTTAGTTTCGAGTGGGAGCGCCGTCCTGCTGTTCAAGGTTTGCTCTACCCTGAGTTGACGAATCGTCTGTTGCAAGTTCTCCATCGTGTGCATTTTGAGTTGGGGCCTGGGTTCTTTCACCAGGTTTATCGGCGGGCGACGATGGTTGAACTTGACCACCAGAGTTTGGGTTACGAATACATCAAACAGATGCCCGTGTACT
>CAYNVC010000390.1:0-2779 GCA_964400615.1 uncultured Anaerolineales bacterium
TGTGTCCCTTTTTTTGTGCCACATATCATCTATAGGAGGTTAACCATGTACAAGAAACTCTTTATCCCAGGGCCAACTCACGTGCGAGAGGAAATCTTGCAGGCCCAGGCCGCTCCAATGATCGGCCACCGCGCCCCAGAGTACGCCGACCTGCAAGCGGCGGTGACATCCAAGCTCCAGCAAATGCTCTATACGCAACAACGGGTCTATCTCTACGCCAGCTCCTCCACCGGCGCGATGGAAGGCTCGGTGCGGCAGGCCGCGAACAAGCGAATGCTCAACACCGTCTGCGGGGCATTTTCCAAACGCTGGCATCAGATCACCGCCGCCAACGGCGTCCCCTGCGACAAACTCGAGGTGCCGATGGGCCAGGCCATCACCCCGGAACTGGTGGACGAGGCGCTCTCTCAGGGAGATTACGACGCCCTCACCATCGTGATGAACGAGACATCCACCGGCCTGATGAACCCGGTTCCAGAGATCTCCGCGCTCGTCCACGAGAAATACCCCGACGTGCTGATCCTGGTTGACGCCGTCAGTTGTATGGCCGGGGTCAAGATCGAGTTCGATTCCTGGGGGCTGGACGTCTGCCTGGCCGGCGTGCAAAAGTGCTTTGCCCTCCCGCCGGGACTGACCGTCTGCGCAGTGAGCGACCGGGCACGGGAGCGGGCGCTCCAGGTTCCCAACCGGGGATATTATTTCTCTTACGAGCAAATGGACAAAAAGTACGAAAAACACCAAACCCCGGCCACCCCGGCCATCAGTCTGCTCCAGGCGCTCGACAAGCAGATGGACGCCATACTGGCGGAGGGATTGGAAAATCACTGGAACCGCCACAAAGAAATGGCCGCCTACGTCCAGGATTGGGCACGCCGCCACTTTGCGCTCTACTCGGACCCCAAATACCTCTCGCTCACCGTCACCAACATCGCCAACACGCGCGGCATCAGCGTCGCCGACCTGAACAAGGAACTGGGCAAACGAGGGGCAATGATCTCGAACGGCTATGGCGACCTCAAGGAAAAATGTTTCCGCATCGCACACATGGGCGATCTGACACTGGACGATCTGAAATGGCTCACCGGACAGATCGAGGATATTTTGGGAATCGCGTGAGAAGGGAGACAAAAATGAAATTACTCGTTTGTGATCCAACAGCCGCCACCGCAATCACCGCGATGCGGGAGGCCGGGATCGAAGTAGACGTGCGAGACGACATCACACTCCAAGAACTGGAACAAGTCATCGCCAACTATGACGCTATGGTCGTGCGCAGCCGCACCAAAGTGCGCGAACCGCTGATTGACAAGGCGACCAATCTAAAATTGATCATCCGGGGCGGCGTGGGGCTGGATAACATTGACGTAAAATACGCCCAATCCAGGGGAATCGAGGTGCGCAACACCCCGTCCGCTTCCTCCAACTCGGTGGCGGAGCTGACGGTTGGATATCTGCTCTCGCTGGCCCGCCACATCCCCCAGGCCACTGCCTCCCAAAAAGCGGGCAAGTGGGAGAAAAAAGCGTTCAGCAAAGGAACAGAGCTGGCGGGCAAAACGTTGGGGTTGGTCGGCTATGGGCGCATCGGGCGACTGGTGGCCCAAAAGGCCCTGGCGCTGGGGATGAGCGTACTGGCCTACGATCCATACGTCACCGAAGCACAGGCCGGCGTTGAAATGACGACGCTGGACGAAATGCTGCCCCGCGCCGACTATATCTCGCTCCACGTTCCCCACATACCAGAGACCGATCACATCATCGGCGGCGAGGCGTTCGAAAAGATGAAAGAGGGCGTGCACATCATCAACTGTGGGCGCGGCGGCACGCTGGACGAGGCGGCGCTGTACAACGCTATCCTCGACGGCAAAGTGGCCGGCGCGGCACTGGACGTTTACGAGGACGAGAAAGAAGAACGCGGCAAGCGGCTGCTGGAACTGGAGCAGGTGATCGGCTCCCCTCACGTCGGCGCGGGGACGGTGGAAGCCAAAGCGCGAGTGGGCGAAGAGGTAGCGCAGATCGCCATCGAGGTTGCAAATCGCTGAGAACAATGTTCGGGAGGTAGGGAATGGATGTCAGTACTGCAACAACGGTAAAAGTCAGCGCCCGGCGGTTGTTCCCTGACTTGAGCCTGGACCAGGTGTTGGCGAAGCTGCTATTGGAACAGGCACAAAAAAACCTGATCAAGTACCGCACAATGGCCCGTCAATTCAAAACCAAATACGGTCAGGATTTTGAGACCTTCCACCACAAAGTCTTGCACTCGGAACCGACTTTTGAGATAGAACAAGACTATTTTGACTGGGAAATGGCCGTGACCGGCATCACTGATATGGAAGAAGAAATCCGACGTCTGAAAAACCCTGGACAGCAAGCATGAACGTGTCTCAATTGATCTCCACCTTGTATCGAGAGGTCGAAAACCGGGCTTACATCAAGCGAATGGAAATAAGTGATCAGAGCCAGACCTTGCTCAAAGCTCGGCTCTACATATCTCGTGATCTTTTTGTGCAGATTTATCGCAACGACCGCTTTAACACCACAAATCTGGCCCTAATCTACCACAGACAACGGATTTACGCGCGAGATCAACTAGGCGGGGTATGGCATCGTCACACGGTCGCAGCCCCTCATTTGCACGATACCAGCGATGAAGGACGCCGGCAAGTAGACCTATCCAAGTTCTTGGACGAGATCGAAGATGTGCTAACTGCAATGGGCCTGCCATAAAATAGTGATAGCAGTAGCCGTAATTCTCAATCACGCAGCCCGCACAGATCGCAAT
>CAYNVC010000391.1:0-2766 GCA_964400615.1 uncultured Anaerolineales bacterium
CTTTGTACAAACTGCGCGTCCACTCCCAGACGTTGCCGCTCATGTCCTCCACCCCGTAGGGGCTGGCCCCGCCCGGAAAACAGCCCACCGCGCTGGTGGTACCAATGCCGGTGTCATCGTAATTGGCGCGGTTCGGGTCCGGCTCGTCCCCCCAGGGGTAAATCCTCTTTTTCCCCTTGGCTTCCCGTCCCCTTGTCTCCTTGTCGCCCTGTCCCCCCGTCCCCCTGTCCCAGGACGCCGCTTTTTCCCACTCGGC
This sequence comes from uncultured Anaerolineales bacterium, assembly GCA_964400615.1. GTDB lineage: Bacteria > Chloroflexota > Anaerolineae > B4-G1 > B4-G1 > B4-G1. The sequence goes on from CAYNVC010000391.1 coordinate 257, forward strand.
CTCGCTGGGCAGCGTCACCCGCAATTTGCCCGCCGCCAACCCGCGCCACAGACCTGACTGGTCTTGAAGACCTGTCAGGTCTCGCGCGTGCGCCTTCAACCGCTCCTCCAGCCAGTTGCAGTAGGCGGCCGCCTCGTACCAGGTGACGCCCACCACGGGGCGGTTTTCCAGTCCCCAGCGCGGGTGCTCCCACCAGAAGGGGCGGTCCCGTTTCTCCACCGGGCGGCCCGCCAGCCAGTCCATCCATCGTTTCCGCAAATCCTCGTCCTTGATTACAGAGAGATCCGGCTCCCGCTTGCCGGAGCGCCATGCCCAGCCCGCTGGCGTCCAATACCGCTCGTCGTCGTATCCGCCCGCCTCCACAAAGGGGCGGTATTGCCCGTTGGTGACGGGGTAGCGGCCGACGTAAAATGTGTCCAGTTCCAGTGTGTGTTGGGGCTGCTCATTGTCGTAAGCGCCCTCGTCCCCTTTGCGGCTGCCCATAATGAACGGCCCGGCGGGGATCTTGACAAAGCCGTGGAGCGGTTCCGGCTCGCCGTGGTAGCGGCAGGGCAGAAAGTAAAAGCTGGGGTCGAAGCGCGGGTCGCCCAACCGGCCCAGCAGGTCGCCCGCCTCGGCCCGCGTGCGCGGGGAGAGGTCGGCGCTCGCCAGCAGGGCGGTCAACCAGCGGCGCGTGCGGGTCAGGAGGGCCGCGAAATCCGGCTTGCCCGCTGCCTGGGCCGGGAAGCGCAGGTCCAGGAGGGCCTGCCCGGCCAGGAGCGCGGCCTGCCAGTGGGACGCGCCGGGCTGGGGCACGTCCGCCGCTTCTTGCGGCAGGAGCGTGTTGACCACGTGCACCGCGCTGCCCAGGCCGCCCCGTCTGGCCCGCCCCACGCCCAACAAAAAGACCTGCTGCCACCAGTCCGGGTCCTGCCACACCCGCTCGCGCAGTTGGAGGGCGAACTCGGATTGGTCGGCCAGGGCGCAGGCGGCCAGGTATTCCTGGAAGGAGCGGTGGAGAAAGGTGTAGACGCCGGGGGCGCGAGCGATCAAGAGTCCGGCGCGGTTCGCCAGGTAGCGGCGCACCTGTTCCGGATTCACTCCCTCCTTCAGCAGTGGCGCAAAGGCCAGCAGCACCTCGTCCGCGTCAATGTCGGCGGGACGGGCTTCCCGCCCGGCGCTCTGCCCCTGCCGCTCGTGAACGCGCAGGGCCAGCTTGTGCAGGGCGGCGCGGACGTGGCTCTGGTCGGCTGCCAGGACGGCGGCGATGCCCGGCTCGATGACTGTCTCGCCATCCCGTCCCTTGACCTCCCGCGCGCGCTGCCAGCGGCTGAGGAGCAGTTTGACCGATTCTTCGTACAGGTCGGCCCGGTCCTGCGGCAACTGGCCCCAACTGGTGTGCAGGGTGGTCATCAAGGTCAGCAGCAGCGGGCGGACGGCCAGGTCGGCCAGGTAGGGGCGCTCTTCCAGCCCGGCCAGCAACTGTGCGCCGCGCTCGCGGGCGGTCGCCCCGTCCCAGCCCATCGCCGGTTGGACGGCCTGGTACCAGCGGGTGATAAAGTGGCGCACCTGGTCGGTGCTGAAGGGGGCCAGGACGAGGGTCTCGAAATCGGGCAGGCGATAGTCCGGGTCGGCGTAGGCGTAGGGGCGGGCGGTGACTATCAGGCGGGCGCGGTCGGCGGGGAGGGTGGCGGCCAGCCCGGCCACGGCCTCCAACAGGCAACGGCGGCGCTTTCCGCTCTCCGGCACCTCGTCCAGTCCGTCGAGCAGGATCAGGCCGCCTTCTTTGAGCAGGCGGCGTTGGAGGTGGGGGAAGAGCACGCGCCCGGCCTCCTCCCCCAGCATGGCGGCCAGGTCGGTTTGCAGGGCGTTCCACAGCATGGCGGCCTGGCCGCGCGTCGCTTCCGGCGGGATGTGTTGGGCAGCCGCCTCCCGCAGCACCAGGCGGACGGGCAGCAACCCCTCCCAGGGCGCAGCGCCGAGTTTCCCCTCCGCCAGGGCGTAGGCCATATAGTTGACGAAGGTGGTCTTGCCGGAGCCGGGGTCACCCAGGACGACGAAGCGGGTGGCCCGGGGGTGGGCGATGGCTTCCAGGAGCGGGGTGCGCTCCCCGCCCTCGCCGCGCAGCAAGCGGCCCAGGAAGGCGCGTTCCTCTTTGTCCCGTTCCTCCCGCACGGGGGTCAGCACGTCCAGGTCAACGTAGACCTCCGGGAGCGGCACGGGTGTCTCCGGCCCGGCCCGCAGGAAGCGGGGGTCAACGACGCCCAGGGGCAGGCGGCGGCAGTCGGCGGATAGGGCGCGGAGGTAGGCTTGCAGGAGCGTCTCCGGCTCTATCTGGTCGGGGGCAAGTCCCACGTATTGGTTCCCCAGGATGATCTGCCAGCGGTCGCGCCCGACGAAATCGCCGTTCTGCACGTTCACGTCCCCGGCGATGACTGCGCCGCCGTTGGTCTCGACCAGGACGGCGATTTGGGCCTCGAGTTTGGCCCTGGCGTTTGTGACGGTCTCGTCGCCCAGCACGGGCCGCAGGG
>CAYNVC010000392.1:0-2760 GCA_964400615.1 uncultured Anaerolineales bacterium
GTCGCCGGCGTGACGTTGCTGGGGACGGCGGCGGGTGCGCGGGCAGCGAGGCGGAAAGGTTCGGGGCTTTCTTGACCGGGCTGACTTGGACATACTTTATCGGGAGTGCTCATGTGGCAAACTTATTATACCCCCACCTCTGTTGACCAGGCCCTGCGCCTGCTGGCCGAGCACGGGCCAGAGGCCCGCGTCATCGCCGGCGGCACCGATTTGTTGATCGAGCTGCGGCAGGCTGCCCGGCGGACGCCCGTGTTGATAGATGTCACTCGCATCGGCGGGTTGGACCGCATTTGGTTGGACGATGAGGGGTTGGTACACCTTGGCCCTGCGGTGACGCACAACCAGGCCGCTGCGTCCGCTCTATTGGTCGAGCGTGGATTCCCGCTTGCGCTGGCCTGTTCACAGGTCGGCACGCCCCAACTGCGCAACCGGGGCACAATCGCCGGCAACCTGGTGACGGCCTCACCTGCTAACGATACCATCACTGCCCTGCGGGCGCTGGATGGCCGGATCACGCTGCGCTCAGTGCGCGGCGAGCGCACGCTCCCCCTGGCCGATTTTTACCGGGGGGTGCGCCGCACTGCGCTGGCCCCCGACGAGATGGTGGTGGACATTGCCTTCCCGGCGCTGGACGACGACCAGCGCGGCACATTCGTCAAACTGGGGCTGCGCCGCACCCACGCCATCGCTTTGGTCAACGCGGTTGCTGTGCTCACTTTCGAAGAGCCGGGGAGTCTGTGGGTCGGCGGGGCGGTGATTACGTTGGGTAGTGTGGCCCCTATCATCATCCGTGCCCCGGAAGCGGAGGAAGAGCTGGCGGGGGCCGAGTTGAGCGCCGGGCGCATCGCCGCCGCCGCCGAGATGGCTGCTCAGGCCGCTTCCCCCATTGATGACCTCCGCGCTGGGGCCGACTATCGCCGCGCGATGGCGCGTCTGCTGGTCAAGCGTGCTCTCACCTCCCTGCGCGATTCAACCGGGCGGGGCGCTCTCCCCACCGGACTGCCGATGCTGTGGGGTCACACACGGGGCCGCTTTCCGCGCCTGGCCGGTAAAGTGGTGCGCCACCGGGACGAGGGAGCGGAGCCAATCGAGTGCACCGTCAACGGCGAGAACGTCGTCGTGCAGGGGGCGGGCGGTAAGACTTTGCTCGCGATGCTGCGCGACGACCTGGGATTGACCGGTGCCAAAGAGGGCTGCGGGGAGGGTGAGTGCGGGGCCTGCACCGTCTGGATGGACGGTATCGCGGTGCTGGCCTGCCTGACTCCTGCCCCCCGCGCTCACGGCACTCACATCACCACCATCGAGGGAATGGCGCAGGGGGACGAGCTTCACCCGCTGCAACAGGCTTTCGTTGATGAGGGCGCGGTCCAGTGCGGATTTTGCACTCCTGGTTTCGTAATGTCCGCCGCCAGCCTGCTGGAAGAAATACCCCATCCCACTCGCGAGCAGATCGTGGCCGGGTTGTCCGGCAATCTGTGTCGCTGCACCGGGTATTACAAGATCGTCCAGGCGGTGGAATCGTTGAATCACTGACAACGGATTTTGTTGGGAAACCAGATCAGGAGTTTGGGAATGGCGCTGTATCGCATTTACGTTGATGAAGTAGGTAACCACGACTTGACATTCGTGCTTTTTTTACACTACAACGGGCATCGAGGGGATGTAATGGTGGAGGCGCGGGGAGGAAAGGAGGATCGCAAGCTCAAAGATTCCTATGCCCGCCTTTACAGGCAAGGCACAGATAATATTCCGGTAGAGCGTTGGCACGAGAGATTGACATCGAGCCAGTTAAAGGTAAAGCCCAAGAAGGCTAATATTGCCGGTTTACAGCTCGCAGATCTGATTGCACACCCATCTCGCCGAGAGATATTGATTGAAAACGGGTTGCTTGTTGATACCCGGCACGTGTTTGGGGACCAGATCTGTGATATATTGCGTCAGGCCAAGTACCTTCGGAATCGGAGTACTGGACGGATTGTGGGTTATGGGAAAAAACTGTTGCCATAAAAGAAAAGCGCCCATAAGGGCGCTATCCCGATGGTCTACGACCATCCACCTCCACTAAATGGATTGCTTACATTGTACACTAAATTCAGCCTCAAGTCAAGAGCAAATGGTAGCGAAAAATATGGCGGGGAGAGCTAGATGAAACGCACCGTCCCCACCACCGGCAGCGAGGAAATCCGGCTCTATATGCGCACCTATTACTCGCTGCTGCGCACCACCGACGAGGTGCAGATTCAAACGCTGGTCGAGACCCACCTGGGGATGGATTCTCCCCTCCACGCCTGCGCCCGCGCCGATGCCATTGATGTCCCCGCTCTCGTCTATTGCTCGCTGCGGCTGCCCCCCTGCATACGCCAGACGCGCCTGATCGTGATGGGTCAATCCGAGTGGGTTTTCGCCCGCCGTGGCTATCCCATCGAGCAGTGGCAACCGGTTGCCGCCGCTGCCCGGCGACGGCGTTCTTTTTTCGATGGGCGGGGGACGCTGGCGGTCTATGTCGCCAGCCTCTCCGACATTGACGACCTGGTGCCGATGCTGACCGCTTTCCAGATCGAGTGGAACAAACTGCACGCCCGGCTGCACGGAGCGCCGGTATTGGCGGCCCTGGAGACTCGCGCAGATGTCGGAGCGCCGTTGGACGACGATCTCCGCGTCCAACTGGGTGAGACGCTGGGAATCTCACTTCCCGACCTGCACAATCTGGAAGCGGTGTGGAGGGAGGATTTCGTCTCTCTCCTGCTCGAGATGGGGAGC
>CAYNVC010000393.1:0-2736 GCA_964400615.1 uncultured Anaerolineales bacterium
GCTGTCCCCCGGCGGAAGAGGCGCGGAAGGTGTCGATCTGCAAGTCCTTGGGGTCAACTGTCACCGTGGCCGTCGCTCCAATGTCGGGCCAGACCTCGACCAGGGCGAACGACGTGTGGCGACGGTGGGCGGCGTCGAAAGGGGAGAGGCGCACCAGCCGGTGCACCCCCCGCTCGGTGCGGGCGTAGCCATAGGCGTAATCGCCGGAAATCGTCACCATAGCTCGTTTGATGCCCGCCTCCTCGCCGATGAGCCGATCCACCACCTGGGCGGTGTACCCGCGCGATTCGGCCCAGCGCAGGTACATGCGCAGCAACATCTCGGTCCAGTCCTGGGCATCTGTGCCGCCTGCCCCGGCGTGGATAGCCAGGATGGCGTCGCCCCGGTCGTGGGGGCCGGAGAGGAGGAGGTGAAACTCTAACCGGTCTATCTCCTGCTCCAACGCCTGGGTCTCGGCGGTCAACTCTTGTGCCAGACTGTCGTCTTCCAGGGCTGTCAGTTCGAGCGCATCTTGTACACGCTGTGCCAGCAGGTTCCAACGCTCCATCCCGCTTTGCAGGTTGGAGAGACGGCGCATTGCTGCCTGGGCCGTCTCTGGGTCGTCCCAGAAATTGGGGGAACCGGTTTGTTTTTCTAGTTTGTTGATCTCTTGTTCTTTGGCGTCAAAGTCAAAGACGCCTCCGAATGTGATCCAGTTTTTCTTTCAGTGTTGTCAGGCGGTTCAGTTCTTCCACTTGTGCCTCCGTTTTCATTTCCAGGGACGCAGACCGGCAGAAAAACGCAGATTGACCGGGCCATGTCTGCGCGAGTCGGCGTTAGTCTGCGTCCCGGCTACAAAATTTGCAATTTGCCGGTGTCAGGTTGATGCTAGTATGTGATTTTGCGCGGGAGCTTTTTGGCCTGCTCGATCCATCCCTTGACCTGTTCTTCCGAGGGCATACGGCGCACCAGCTTTTTCTCGTCGTTTACCTCGCCCATTTTTTGGTACAGGTTGGCCCCGTTGCGCTGCGCCAGCTCGGGGACGGTGTCCACGCCGGCGGCCTCGAGCAGGTCGGCATACTCTTCGCCGATCCCTGTGATCCGAAAGAGGTCGACGTGGTTGACCCACTCCAAAATCAGTTTGGGGCTGATGCCGGTGTTCGCGGCGATCTCTTGCCGCCCCTGGGGCGTGGCTCCCTTTTCCAGCAATTCCTGAGTCGTCGAAACGCCCCCTGCTGCCAACTTGGATGCGTACGTTTCACCGATGCCTTCTACTTTAACCAGACTTGCCATCTCTAAACTCCTTTCCTTGAAATTAAATCTCGTCGCGTTTGGTGATTCTGGATGCTAATCCACTGCCAGCCCCACCAGCCGTGCCCACTCTCCGTGGATGCCGTCCTCCGTCACGCCATAGTAGGCGCGTATCTGGTCCCCATCTCGCTGTGCCAGGTCGTAACGTGCCAGGTCGCCGTGCTTGCGTTGCTTGAGCAGTCCGATGTCTCCGTGCCACTCGACGTTATCCACAGTGACCGGGTGTTCTTCGGCCTGGGTGATGGCATAGTGCCACAGCCGCCGCGCCGATTTGCGGGTGACGTTCTTGACCACGCTGCCGTTGCGCAGGTCGCGCATGGTGTGGTAGAGCGTGCCTTTGCGCTCCTGCGTCTCGACTATCTCGACGCCAGTCCTGGGCGGTTCGATGCGCCCGCCGAAATTTTCCGCCGCCGTGTCTGCCGGCCCTCTCTGTGCCCGCCTGACCAGGTTCACGATCTCGTCCCGCACCGCCAGGCCGGTCTCTGCCTCGCTGCGCACGTATATCTTGCTGTCATCTACGGCGTAAGGGGGATCATCTCCGCGCGGTATCACCACCCGTACCACCTTGACGCCCCAGGTTTGTTGCACGTCCACAGTGACCGGGAGCGGCGGTGTGATGCGGTGCTCGATTTCCTCTTGCAGCTTTCTCACCACCTGGGGAGGTTTGTTGATTCCGGGCGGTTTTTCTTTGGGGTTGGCGCTGACCCCGACGTATAACGTGCCGCCGTTCGTGTTCGCAAACGCGCACACGTCGGCCAGGATGGCGTATAACCGCCCCCCGCGCTGGGTGTGTCCGGCGTGGAAATCCTGGACGATGCTAGGCCCTTCCTCCCGCGCAGCCTGAATATAGTCCACTGGCGCTTTGGTCGCCTGGTACGGGCGCGTGCGGGCAAAGTCGTTGCTCAGGAACACCTCTCGCAGAGCGGCAAAGCTGACCTCCGGCATGAGCACTTCTGTCACCCGGTCTCCTACCCCCAGGTGTTTTTTATCTTTGGGGTCTTGGGTGAGGCGGTGCGAATCTGAACCCTGAATGCAGTGCATTCGGCGCGGGTATTCTGGGCGCGATCCATCAAAGAAGCGGGCAGTAGTGCGGCGGCCCTTTTTTTCGAGATCCGTGACCTCCAGGGCGTGGAGGTGCGGGTCTTGAGTGTAGGCGATGCGCGTCTGCCCGCCGAACCCCAGCCCGCGCATTGCCACCCCGTGATTAGAGTTGGCGTGGGCGGCGATGACGATCCCCCCGGCCTGGTCAATTATTCGATAGCTCGTCAGCACGTCCGCGGTTGCCCCCACCTCTGTGCTGCCGGAATCCAGTTTCTCCGGCGGGATGTTGAGGCTGCGCAGGATGAACTCTAGTTCGCGCACGTCTGTCTCGGGGGAAAATATGCCGAGGATGTGAAAGCCCAGCGTTGCGGTGAACTCGAACCCCGGCAGCACAAGCACCTTTTT
>CAYNVC010000394.1:0-2720 GCA_964400615.1 uncultured Anaerolineales bacterium
CACGAGCGGAACTCGGTCTATGTGTATTGGGAGTACGAGCCTACCAGCGGGAGCCAGGTGCACACTTTTACCGTCTCCTACCGTGTGCTGGGCGGGCTGGCGATACACCCAGACAATGACATCCTCTCGTGGACTGTGGTGCCGGAGGACAGAGGTGGCATCCCGGTCGAGGCCAGTCACGCGACCGTGCGCCTGCCGGGCCGGGTCGAGTCGGCTTCCCTGCGGGTCGTCTGCCGGGGACAGGCCCACACGTTCACGATTTCCAACGCGGACGAGGTCGCTTTCGACGAACCGGCTCCCATCTCTGACGGCGAGACGCTCGAGATCGAGGTCAGGTTCCCCCACGGCCTCACGACCGCGTTGCCGCCCGGCTGGCAGCGCAGCAGGGGGGAGCCGGAGCCGGTCTACCACTGGGACGGCTTGCACACCGAGCTGACCCTCGCGCCGGACGGATCGCTCGCGGTGGTGGAGGAGCACACGTTGACCGTGGACGAGGGATATCTCTACCACGCCTACCGCGAAATTCCCTGGCTCTATTTGACCGGGATCACCGCCGGAAAGGTCTGGCAGGGGGAGCGGCAGTTCGAGCAGAGCGACACCCCGTGCCAGTATTGCTACGTCGTGGAAGACTCGGCGCGGGGCCAGTGGGTAGACGTGACTCCGGGCGGTAAACTGGTCGTTGACGCGACGCAGGCCGGTTCGACCTTGTTAGAGTGGGCCTTCCCATTCGTGTTGCCCGGCGAAAAAGCCACCTTCCGCCTGGAATATACCGCCTGGGGCGCTGTGCGCGTGCTCAGCGACGCGCAAGAAATCGCCTGGACGGCTGTCTTTGCCGACCGGGACGTGGAGGTGGGGGGCGCGAGTGTGCTGCTGCACCTGCCGCCTGGGGTGAGCGCGGGCGAGGTCGAGGTGCAGGGGACGGGTGGCATGGTCGTGCAGCCGGACGGGGCTATCTGGATAGTCCACGCCGGCCCGGTGCCGGCCGGAGAAGCGTGGGAGTTGCACTTTCGCCTGCCCGCCGGCGCGACGACGGCCCCAAAGCCGGACTGGCAGGTCGCGCTGGAGCAGGCGCTGGGCCGGGCCGAGGCCATCCACCAGGCCGAACGGCACGCCGAAATCGTCTGCGCCCGCTGGCAGTTGGGCCTGGGGGCGGCGGGTGTGCTGTTGCCCATCCTGGGCCTGGTGGGGGCGTTGCTGGCCTGGTACGTCTGGGGGCGCGACCGGCGCACGCCGGTTGTGGCCCAATATCTGCCCCATCCTCCATCCGACCTGCCGCCGGGCATCGTCGCCTATCTGGTGGACGAGCGGCCCACCGTCAAGGGTGTTCTGGCCGACCTGCTCCACATGGCGACGTTGGGGCTGGTCAGCGTTGACCTGCGCCAGCCGGATTTCACCGTCTCTCTGAACTGGGGGGACGAGATCGGCGCGGGCGAGACCGTGCGCGTGGAGGGGGGCGCGGAACTGACTCTTGCCAAACACGAGCGCAGGCTGTTCAACGCGCTGCTGCAAGATATCAAGTGGACGCACACCCCGGCCCACTTTTCCAGCATATATTCCTTTACCCAGGCTTTGCCCGCAATCTACCAGGATATGGGCGCGGAGACGACCAAATACTTTGCGATGCAACCGGAGGAGGCGCGGCGGCGCTGGAACTGGGCCGGGCAGTGGACGGTCATCGGCGCGGCCGTGCTGGCGGCCCTGGCGCTGTTTGGCGTCCAATCGGTTGGCTGGGTAGCCCTGGCCCCGCCTGCCGGGTTGGCGGTGGCGGGGTTGATGTTGATGGGGATCAGCCGCTGGATGCCGCAGCGCACGACGTTGGGGCTGGAGGAGGCGGCTCGCTGGCGTGCCTTCCGGCGCTATTTGGAAAACGTCAAACAATACGGGGACGTGCAGGCGGCGCAGGAGATACTCGACCGTTATTTCCCCTACGCGGTGGCGCTGGACGTGGAAAAGGTGGTGCTCGACCAGGCGGAAAAGATGGGGGCGCAGATACCGGTGTGGATGGTTCCGGCGGCGGTCGAGGTGGGAACGGGGGCAGCCGTGGCGGCAGCGACGGGCGAGCGGGGATTGGAGCAGCAGGAACAGGAGGAAGTCCGCTCTGGCAAGCTCGCCATTCCGTTGACGCGCCGCTCAGGCGGACGTGCGGCCCGGGCAAAGCCAGGGCGGGCGGCGTTGGCGCGTTCTGCGCCGGGCAGACGCCCCGCCGGCGCCGACCTCTCGCTCGAGGGGCTGGCGGACAATTTGAGCCATTCGCTCGAACGGGCCAGCGACTCGTTGAGCGCGCTCCTGAATGCCGCCGTGGGTGAGGTGGAATCCTCGCCTTTCGAGATGGTGGTGCGAAACACGGGCGAGGCCACCAGGTTGACCTGGGAGGCGGGGGCGAGCGTACTGGATGTTTTGGGAGGCGTCTTGGAATCCGCCGCGTCGGGCGGGGGGAGCGGCGGGTACGGCGGCAGTGGCGGTGGCAGCAGCAGCGGCGGCAGCAGCAGCTCTTTCCGCTCCAGCAGTTGGAGCAGCCGGAGCAGCAGTGGGTCGGCGGGGCGCAGTGGGGGCAGTGGCCGGCGCGGATTTGGGTAAAGCGGCGTTGATGTGGTATAATCTGTGTGGTTGCAGGCGCGTGCAACAGGCGCTACCGGATCGAGAAGCAACCCGTCACCGGCTTCCGGGCAACCCAGCATCAGCTCTTGCAGGCAACCGAGCACCGGCTCTTGCAGGCAACC
>CAYNVC010000395.1:0-2698 GCA_964400615.1 uncultured Anaerolineales bacterium
TAGCGGGTATTCGCATGCACAGCGCCGCCTGTTCACGGCGGCGCTGCGCGGGCGGGGCAGCGACCACGCAGGTGGTCGCCCGGCTTTAGCCCGCCAGCGGCGACTTCAGTCGCTGGAACTCAGCGGTTGAAACCGCCCTTGTTGAGCCGTTGGCCGCCCGCCCGCGCAGGCGGGCGGGGTGTGCGCGGCGGCCTCGTCCCCGCAGGGGGACGACCGGCTGCAAGCCCGCCAGCGGCGACTTTAGTCGCCAAGACGGTTGAAACCGCCTGCGCGGGCGGGGCAGCGCCCACGCAGGTGGTCGCCCGGCCAACGGCCCGCCAGCGGCGACTTCAGTCGCTGCCGCCCTCGATCTTGCAAAAACACTGTTGCGCACGCGAGAAAATGTGGTACAATCTCGCAAAAGGAAAGGACAGAGGAGGAATCGAATGGGCAAGGACAAATCCACAGAATACATCAACATCCTGCACCAGGCGGACATTTTTTACGACCTGACCGACCCCCAGCTCGAGATGGTGGCCTCGATCTGCACCGAGACCGCGCTCAAAAAAGGGGCTGTCATCTTTGAGGAGAACAGTTCAGGCGACGAGCTGTACGTCATCGCCGACGGCAGCGTGGACATCCAACTGAACCCGTCGCCGGTTCAATCAACCACGGGGCAATCCTCCCAGCCGCTGACCGTCGTCACCCTCAGACGCGGGCAGACCTTTGGCGAGGTCGCTCTGGTGGACAAAGGACTGCGAACGGCCTCGGCGCATTGCGCTTCCAAACACGCCCACCTGCTGGTCATCCCGCGCGACAAGCTGATCGACCTGTGCGACAATCATCCCGACCTGGGATACCGCCTGATGCGCAACATAGCCGCCGACCTGGCGTTCAAAATCCGGGGCACCGACCTGACGATCCGCGAACAACTGTTTTGGCAACCCCGCGCCAGGTGAACCGCGATTTGACATTTTGTGTTTGCCCGGTATAATTTGGGTAGGCGGGTGTAGTTCAGTGGTAGAACGTCAGCTTCCCAAGCTGAATGTCAGGGGTTCGAGTCCCCTCACCCGCTCTATGGCTTTCCACAAACAAGAATCCTCAAAAGCTAACACCAGAAACCAGGTTTCCCCCCAGAACCTGGTTTCTTCTCTCGTTGCGACACTCTCCGGCTTGTGTCCGTGGGGCAGGCTACTCGCCGCAGCACTTGGGCTGGCGCTCACGCTGACCGGTTGCCGGGATAAACCTCTGTTGAGCCAGGTCTCTTTTTCCGCCCCCCTCATCACCCCCAACGCAGATAGGGACACGGACGCGCTCAGAATCACTTATAACCTGGCCCGCAGCGCCCAAGTCTCGATCTATTTCGACGACCGGGACGGGAACCGCTATTATTTCCGCGACCACGTCCGCCACGGCCCCTCGGTCGAAAAACCCTATCAGGTGCTTTTCTCCGGCGTGGTGGAGGGGTACACGCTACCCGGCGAAGAGTTCACGGGGTTCACGGTGGAAAAGCGGGTGCTGCAAGACGGCGTCTACACCTGGACGGTAGAAGCGACCGATGCACAAAACGTCACCGCACAGGTCACGGGCACGCTCACCATCGCCGCAGCCGACACCGCGCTGCCGGAACTGCGCGGCTTTAGCGTGTACCCCCCGGTCTTTACCCCCAACCGTGATGGCATCAGCGACCGGGCGACGATCAACGTGGATCTCAAAAAGGACGTGGATGAGATGATCGTCTACCTGGAAGGGGACGACGGGGTGCGCCACCACGTCGAGTGGAAGGAAAAACTCACCCCGCTCAACCAGGCCGGATGGCACGAGTTCGACTATGACGCCGGGGTGGACCACGGCGCCGACCCGCCCCCCGACGGCGCGTACACCGTGACCATGCGGGCGCGGGACGCGGTGGGGCAGTGGACGGTGGCGACGGGCACACTGACCATTCAGGACGGCGGAGTGCCCCGCGCCTACATCCTCAACGGCGAGGTAGAGTGGTCGGGAGGGGGCGGGCCGCGCGTGAGCATCCCCCTGGGCGGCACGCTTTATTTCACCCTGACGGTCGAAAACGACAGCGTCGTGCCCATCCGCACCAGCGGCCCCCCGCCGGGCGTAACCTACGACAGCGATCAAAATTACTCCACCCTGGGAGAGTTCGTCCAGTCCGGTGTGTTTCGGGTAAGTATCCACTGTGAAAACAGCCCCATTGACCATCCCTGGCGCTGGGCGATAGGCGGGCCGGACGATCTGGTGACGGACGATGAAGGACACCTCTACCTGCCGGCGGGGGCACGGGCGACCGTGACCGGGGGCATCCGTTTCGTTGACTATGTGGCAGCCCGCAATCCGCAGTACTGTTACGCCTCGCTGATCCACGAGGACGTAGAGATTTCGATGGTCAACTTTCGGGTGGCTCCCGTCGCGCTTTACATCGAAACGCCATAAGCAAGTTGGCAACTTGCCCTACGTGCTACGTGCGCAGCGCAATTTGGTACGCGGTACGTAGCGCAATTTGGTAAATTGCGTTTTGGCAAGTTGGCAACTTGCCCTACGTGCTACGTGCACAGCGCAATTTGGTACGCGGCATGTAGCGCAATTTGCCAAATTGCGTTTTGGCAAGTTGGCAACTTGCCCTACGTGCACGGCGCAATCCGATATGTAGCACAATTTGGTAAATTGCGTTTTGGCAAGTTGGCAACTTGCCCTACGTGCTACGTGC
>CAYNVC010000396.1:0-2689 GCA_964400615.1 uncultured Anaerolineales bacterium
GTTTGGGGAGGGGCCTCCCTCCCCAACCGCGCCGCAGGCGCGGCCGCGCGCGGCGGGTAAGAAACCCGCCCTACCTGTGGAAGCCGCCGCAGGTTTGTAGTACGCGCTTCAGCGCGTAAAGGCCAGCGCCGCCCGTTCACGGCGGCGCGGTATGAGGCGCATCGCACCAGCCAGAATCACACGTAGCGCCGGAATCCCATTCCGGCACTTATGGGAGTTTTATATGACAACTGACGATACCCCAACCCGTTCCGTCGGCCAGGTGGCTGAGGAGCTGTACCTCCAATGTATCCGCTGCGGCAAATGCCTCTCCGTCTGCCCCGTCTACCAGGAGACGCGCATCGAGACCCTCTCGCCGCGTGGCCGGGTGGCCCTCTACCGCGCCGTCGGCGAGCAAGAGTTGACGACCGAAGAGATATACGCCCACAAATTCTACTCCTGCCTGATGTGCGAAGCCTGCCGCGAGACCTGCCCCAGCGGCGTGCAACTGGACGTCATCCTGACCCAGGTACGCGCCGACCTGGCCCGCTCCGGCCTGCTGCCGGAATCGTTGCAGCGGCTGGACGAGACCATCGCCAGCGCGGGCAACATCTCTGGCGAGGATAACGCGCAGCGGCTGGGCTGGACCGCCAACCTGGAGACGCCCCCCACCGGCCTGGAGCACGGCGGGCAGGCGGAGGTGGCCTACTTTGTCGGCTGCGTCTCCTCCCTCTTCCCCGCCAGCTATTCCATCCCCCAATCGCTGGTGCAGATATTCGAGCGGGCGGGAGTCAACTATGCGCTGCTGGGCGAGGAGGAACGGTGCTGCGGCTACCCGATGTACCTCAACGGCGAGGGAGAGCGGGCCGCCGACCTGGCGCGGCACAACGTCGCGGCGGTGCGGGCGACCGGCGCCAGCCAGGTGGTCATGTCCTGCCCCTCCTGCTACCACATGTGGAAACACACCTACCCCGAACTGCTCGGAGAGGACGCGCTGGACGGGCTGGAAATCCTGCACGAGACCGAGATGCTGGCCGAGCTGGCCCAGGCGGGCCGGATACGCCTCAAACCCTGGCCCGTCACCCTCACCTACCACGATTCTTGCGACCTGGGCCGCAAATCCGGCATATTTGAAGCGCCGCGCGACCTGCTGCGGGCCATCCCGGAACTGGAACTGGTCGAAATGCGCGATCATCACGCCAACTCGCTCTGCTGCGGCGGGGGCGGCAATTTAGAGACCTACGACCGCGACCTGGCCCAGTCGCTGCCGCGCCGCAGATTGGAGCAGGCGCGGGATAGCGGGGCCGGGTACATCGCCGTCTCCTGCCAACAGTGCAAGCGCACCCTGGCCGGAGCCGCGCGACGGGAGAAAATCCGCCTCCGCGTGATGGATCTCTCCGAGATCATTCTGAGACAACTGGAAGGAGCATCCGATGACGATCATTGAGGAACTGCAAGCCATCGTCGGCGCGGAATACGTCCTCACCACGCCGGTTGACCTGGTCGCCTATTCCTACGACGCCACCTTTACCTCCGCCCGCCCCGACCTGGTCGTCCTGCCCGGCAGCGCCCAAGAGGTATCCCAGGTGCTCCAGGTCGCCGACCGGGAGCGCATCCCCGTCGTGCCGCGCGGGATGGGAACCGGGCTGGCCGCCGGATCGATCCCCTTTGGCGGCGGCATGGCCCTGCCGTTGACCCGGATGACGCGGCTGCTGGAAATTGACCGCGAGAACATGATGGCGACCGCCGAGGCGGGCATCATCACCTCCGACCTGGCGGACGCGCTGGCGCGGGAGGGGTACTTTTACCCGCCCGACCCCTCCAGCGACCATTATTCCACCCTGGGCGGCAACGTCGCCTGCAACGCCGGGGGAGCGCACTGCCTCAAGTACGGCATCACCGGCCATTACGTGGTCGCCCTGCAAGTGGCGCTGGCGGACGGGCGGCTCATGCGGCTGGGCGGCAAAGCGACCAAGAACGTCACCGGCTACGACCTGCTCCACCTGCTCGTCGGCTCCGAGGGGACGCTAGGCGTCATCACCGAGGTGACGGTGCGCTTCATCACCCCGCCGCAGGCGGAGCGCACCGCCGAAGCGGTTTTCCCCAGGATGGAGGACGCCGGGCGGGCGATCAACGGCGTGCTCGCCAGCGGGGCCAAACCGGCGATGTTGGAGATAATGGACCAGACCGCCATCGAGAGCGTGGAAGATTACCTCCACCTGGGGCTGCCCCGCGACGCCGAGGCGATCCTGATCATCCAGACGGACGGGGATGAGGGGGAAGCGGAGCGGGGCATCGAGTTGGCGGCCCAGGTCTGCCGCCAGAACGGGGCCAGCCAGGTGCGCGTGGCCGCCACCCCGGAGGAAAGCGCCGAGCTGTGGCACGCCCGCCACTCTATCTCTGGCTCGCTGGGGCGCATCCGGCCCAACAAACTGGGTGAGGATATCACCGTCCCCCACAGCGTCATCCCGGAGATGATCGCCCGCATCAAGCAAATCTCGGCCCGGCGCGGGTTGCCCATCGTCATCTTTGGGCACGCGGGAGACGGCAACCTGCACCCCAACATCCTGTTCGATAAACGCGACCCGGCCGAGTTCGAGCGGGTGGAGCAGGCGGTGGGCGACCTGTTCCGCGCGGCGGTCGAGGTGGGCGGCTCCCTCTCCGGCGAGCACGGCGTGGGCGTGCTCAAACGGCCCTACCTGGAGATGGC
>CAYNVC010000397.1:0-2654 GCA_964400615.1 uncultured Anaerolineales bacterium
GGCCCACCAAGCGGGCGCACCGCGCCGGTGACGGGTTAACAGGTACAAACCCAGCCAGAGGAAAAGCAGGGTCAGGGCCAACTCGAAGAACGTATTGTGATTTAGCATGTCAGACTGTAGATTGTGGACAATACTCTGCAAGAACAAAACCTTTCTCGCACTCCCCGCCTCTGCCCCGGTGCAACGCGCGGGCCTGCCCCTCCTCAATTTGACATTCAGCCTCAATCATAATATCATAAGAAACGCCTTTGCGCCGGACAACTTGCGGTCACGATTCGGCGCGGGGCCAAGAAAACCTGTACCGATGGAACAAACACCGGAATCCGAGGATACTCGTGAACATAGAAACACTGACCCCCGCACTCGTCCGGCAGACACTCCTGGCGTGGAGCAACGACAGGCCCACGCCACAAATGTTGCTCGATCTTTACGCCGCCGAGGTCGGCAAAACAGCCTCTCCCTTTGAACAGGAACATGCCCTGAAACGCAAATTCCGCAACCTGGTACGGCGCGAGCTGGCAACCCAGCGGCGGATAGAGGAAATGCCAGATGGGGACGACGCATCCCAGTCCCGCCAATCACTTCTCGCCAGCCTGACCGGTGATTTCCGGGCTGGAAACGAGTATCTCGAGTGCTGGAGCGCGCTCTACTTTCGCTACCTGGCCCCGCACCCGCTCACACCGGGGGAACTGGCCCGAGCAGCCGGCATGACCGCCCGCAGCTTCCGCCGCCGCGTCTCGGCGGGCATTGCCCTGCTCACCGAGTCACTACACCGGGAGGAAATCTCAAAACGAGAACGCAACCGCTTTTTCCATCTGACGCGCCACCTGCCTACCCCCGACTATCGCACACTCGTCGGCGTCCAGCAGACGGCGGAAGAGATCGCCGCCCAACTTGCCACAGAGAACGGGCCGCGTTTTGTCAGCCTGGAAGGAATCGGAGGTATTGGCAAGACGGCCCTGGCCCAGGAAATCACCCGCAAGCTGGCGACACACAACACTCTGACCGACGTCGCCTGGATCAGCGCCCGCCAGGAACGATTGACCCCAGACGGGGAACTCGTCCCCATCCACGACCCGGCCTGCTCTTTGGAGGACGTCGTCGGCCGGCTCGCCGGTCAGTTGGGCCAACACCACCTGGCCGGATTATCCGCCGAGGACAAACTGGAACGCCTGCGTCCCCTGTTGAACACCACGTCATACCTGGTCGTCGTGGATAATCTGGAAACGCTCGACGACACGCGCACACTATTGCCAGCCCTGGCTCCACTCGGTGGGGCGACCCGTTTCTTGTTGACCAGCCGCCAGAGCCTGGCCCAATACGAGTTCACGCACACCTTTACACTCGCACCACTTTCCCTGGCCGATAGCCAGAGCCTGATAAATGGAGAATTGAAACGCAGGGGGAGAGCGACAGTTTCAGAGATGGCACAGGTACAGCAACTATACGACCTGGTAGGAGGACTGCCGCTGGCGCTCAAACTCGTCGCGGCGCAGTTGGCTTTTCTTCCACTCGCGCACGTTCTGGAGGGGTTGAAACAAGCCGACGCCCACACGCCGGAGGCTATGTACACGTACATCTACCGCCACAACTGGCTGCAACTGGGTTCCTCCGCCCGTGACCTGCTGTTGACGATGTTGACGATCTCCCCCGATGGCGAAGATGCCACGTGGATTTACCGGGCGAGTGGATTGTCTCGCCCGCGCTTCGACCAGGCTCTGACGACGTTGTTGGCCCACTCCCTCCTGGAAGTAACCGGCGCGGCCGGCAATCCGATCTACCGTCTGCACCGCCTCACGGCAACATTTCTCCACACCGAGATTTTGCGGCACTGGGAGTAGAGCGATGGCCGCCCCCCCCGCCACATCCTGGACCGACCAACGAGATGAGTGGACGGCACGTTACGTCCACATCCTGGAAGAACGGTTGATCTGGGCGATAGAGCACGTACAACAACATCACCACACTGCTCACGACCTGCGAGCGCACCTGGACAGCCTGCTCACACTCGTGCGGCAAGGCTGGCGCTGGAAGGCCACCCAACCCCACGCAGTCCGTCTCACGGTGGCGCTGCTCCCCTGGCCGGAGCGATGGGGGGAATGGACAATGTGGGAAAAC
This sequence comes from uncultured Anaerolineales bacterium, assembly GCA_964400615.1. Classification (GTDB taxonomy): domain Bacteria; phylum Chloroflexota; class Anaerolineae; order B4-G1; family B4-G1; genus B4-G1. Next base: position 2,119 of record CAYNVC010000397.1, read on the forward strand.
GTGCTGCGTGGCTCCATCGAGATCGCCCGGCGGATCGGTGACGCCGCTTCTCAAGCCCGCCTGCTCACCTCACTGAGTTGGACCCTCTTTTACACCGGCCGGCTCGATGCGGCCCGGGAGACTGGACAGAAGGCGCTCGCGCTGGCCGCCCGTGAGGGATTGGCCCGACCTGTGGCCCGGGCGGGGGGAGTCGTCGTATCCGTGCACATCAACCAGGCTGACTACGACGCCGCCGAAACAGCTTTGCGCCAGATTGAGGCGAGATTGACCAGCACCCGTTCCGCCACACATCCATCCGTCTACACCGAAGCGCGTCTCCGCCTCCAGCTCCACGCGGTGGACATCTTGCGGCGGCAAAATCGTTGGCGAGATGCCCTGGCCCTGTCACGTGCGGCCGTCCAGCAACTCGAATCTCTCCCCACCACCGACCCCCACCTGCTCGCCAGCGCCAGAATGACACAGGGAGTGATGTTGTGGGTGCTGAACGATTATCCAGAGGCCGCCGAGAGCACCCGGCGGGCCATAGCGGGGTTCTT
>CAYNVC010000398.1:0-2651 GCA_964400615.1 uncultured Anaerolineales bacterium
CGCAAGTTGGCAACTTGCGCTACGGTTGCCCCGCTGTAGGGCAAGTTGATAACTTGCTCAAGCATTCCGGCTGCCGCGCGTCTGTACGTCGTACCCCGCCACACGCAACGCGGCCAAATCCCGCTTGACCGTGCGCTGGCTGACGCCCAGCGCCCCGGCCAGGGCCGCCACGGTGGCCCCTGCCGATTGGGCAGCGGCCTGGCGTAGCAGACGCAACAACCGCTGCCGCCGCCGGGCCGTCTTGCCGGCGATCTCGTCATCCTCCGGCGCGGCGAGCGTCCAGACGACCTCGACGTACTCGTCCTCGCGCAGGGGGCGGCCGGTGGGAGCGGAGGCGGCCGGCAGGCGCACGGTCTCCTGGTGCAGGGGGGAGGGCAGACGGCCGCGCCGGTGGGCGGCCACGATGGCCCGGTTCTCGGCCACGTTCTCCAGGAAAGAGCGCCGCAGGTCGGGGTCGCCGATACGGTTCGCCACGTCCGTCAACGTCTGGTGGGCGCGTTCCAGGTAGCGCAGCGCGGACTGGTGATCCTGGCACGCGGCGGCGATCTGCGCCCGCTCGAAATAGACCAGTTTGAGCCGGTCGCTCGCCTCTGCCTCTTGTTCCATCACCGCCAACGATTCGTCCGAGAGACGGAGCGCATCCGCGTGGTGGCCCAAACGGGAGAGAGACAGCGCCAGGTGTGAAAGCTGCTCTGCCCGATCCTGCGCCTGGGCGTGGGACCCGGCCACCTCGACGGCCTGCTCGAACCACTGGCGGGCTTCCTGGGGAGCGCCACACTCCAGGGCAATGCGCCCCAACAAGCCCAGAGATTCGATCTCAAAGTTGGGGTTGCCCACCTGGCGGCAAAGTTCGAGCGCACGGCGAGCCGATTCTGCCGCCTGCTCCATGTCGCCCAGGCCACGCCGGATGATGGCCTGAAAGACGTAAAAAGCACTTTCCGAGTAACGGTCCCCGACGCGAGCGACGAAGGCTATGCTTTCCTCTATCGCCTTTTGCGCCGCGCGATAGTCGCCCAGCAGCGCCAGGGCCAGGGCGATGTTGCCCATGTCAACGGCCGCTCCGTAATAATCACCCAGTTCGACGGCGATGCGCTTGCTCTCCCGGCTACAGGCCAGCGCCTGGCTATAGTCGCCGGCCAACCCCAAATGCAGGCTGACCAGATTGTTCAACGTCGTTCTCGCACCCTTGCGGTCGCCAATCTCGTCAAAGATCGCCCGCGCTTCCTCGGCTGCCGCCTGGCAACGGGCCGCGTCTCCCAGACGCCAATAGGCGTGGGCCTTTTCTGTCAACATCCGGCCGGTCAGTTCCTGCTCCCCGCCAGCGCGGGCCAGGCGGAGCGCTTCTTCCAACAGCGCCAGCGCCCGGCGCGGGTCGCCGATACTGCCTTCGCTCCGTCCGGTCAGGTGCAGGGTGCGCGCCAGGTACAGCGGGTCGGCGAGCGTCTGTGCCAGGCGCAGCATCTCGTCCAGGGTCTGGCCTTGTTCTTCCCGGCGGCTCAATATGCGCAGTGCTTTTTCCTGCCGCTCCAGGATGTCCCAGCGAGCCGGTATATCGTCGCCGACCAGCTCCAGGGCGCGGCGGTAATGGGCCAGCGCGGTCTCGTAATCGTACACCGCCTGCGCTTGCTCCGCGGCTTGCAGGATGTAAACGATGGCTTTCTCGTACTGCCCTCCCCTGTCCAGGTGCAGGGCCAGAGACTCGATCCTGCCGGGGCGCAGCGCCTCTAACGTCTCCCCGGCGCGGCGGTGAAGTTCACGCCGGCGTTGCGGGGGGATGCTCTGGTAAACGATCTCCCACACCAGGTCGTGCTCAGGGCGGTACCCGTCTCCTCTTTCGGCCAGGAACCCGGCCAGTGCAAGTGCTTTCAGGTGATCAATCAGGTTGAACGGAGCAACGTCGGCGGCGTGGGCGAGCAGCGAGAAATCGGCGTCCTCTCCGAGCACCGTCGCCCACTCGAGCGCCGCGCGTCTATCTGGGGACATGCGCCCCAATCTCTCGACGACGAGTTCGCGGACGGACGTGGGGATGGGGAACAGGTCGGCAGCGGTCATATCCCAACTGCCATCGGGCAGATGAACCAGGTTGCCCTGTTCCAACAGGGTTTTGATGGTTTCGATGAGAAAGAGGGGATTGCCCTGGGTTTCAGCCCACAGCCTGGCAGCAAACGCGGTGCTCGCCTCGTCCGCTTGCAGCGCCCGTTGTACCAGCGCGTCGGTCTGCTCAAAAGTGAGCGGTTTCAGGCTGATACGGCTGCCAGGGTCGAGGCGGTCCAGCGCTTCCAGTGTCTCGTGGACGCGGGGCCGCCCCCACGCTTCGTCCGGGCGGTAGGTGACGACCAGAAGCGTGCGGCTACCTTGCAGCTGGGGCATGATGCTCTGCAAGGCAACCAGCGAAGCGTCGTCGGCCCAGTGCAGATCCTCCAACACCAGCAGCGTGGGGGCGATTGTGGACAGGGCAGTGATGCACCGGGCTATTCCTTCCCACAATTGCTCCCGCTGCTGGTCTGGCGGGAGGTTGGCGACACGCGGAAAATCGGCAAGATTCGCAGCGACGGCAGGGAGTAGAGGGGCTATTGTTCCCAGGTGGCACGGCTCCACCAGCGCCGCCAGTTGGGCCAGTCGCAGAGGGGTGAGCAGTTCACGCAATACCT
>CAYNVC010000399.1:0-2631 GCA_964400615.1 uncultured Anaerolineales bacterium
TGCCTGCTCGTGGGCGCGGCGCGTGGAGCGCATCGCCCCCTCCAACACCATCGGGTCATGCCGGTCGTGTACGGCCACCGTGTCGGTTCCCACCGCCGAAGCAGCGATCCGCACCGGGGCGGCACTGAGCGTGCGGGCCACGTTCGCCGGAGCCAGCACCAGCGCCGCCGCCCCGTCACAGATGGGCGAACTATCCAGTAAATTTATCGGATCACAGACCATCGGCGCACTGGCGAACCGCTCGGCCTTGACCGGGAATTGAAACATGGCATAGGGATTGTTCACCCCGTTCCGGTGGGCGTTGACGGCAAAGACGCCGAAATCCTGGTGCGAGTAACCGTACTCGTGCATATAGCGCCGCATCAGCAGCGCGTTGATGGCGACGAAAGAAAGACCGTGGGCGGCCTCGTGGTCGCCGTCGGCTGCCAGCGCCAGCGCAGCGGTCGTATCCGGGCCGGCGGCGTCGGTCATCTTTTCCACCCCGACCACGACGACGACATCCAGCACTCCGCTGGCGACCGCCAGGTATCCCATCCGCAGCGCCGCCGCGCCGGAAGCACACGCCGCCTCGATCTTGAACGCCTCGACCCCGCGCAGGCCGGCGAAATCGGCGACCAGTGCGCCCAGGTGTTCCTGCCCGGTCAGTTCGCCCGAAAGCATATTCCCCACGTAGAGCGCGTCGGCCCGCGCCACGCCCGCGTCCGTCATGGCAGCCTGAAGCGCTTGCAGCGCCAGGTGCCGCAGGCTGATGTCCCAGTGTTCCCCTACTTTGGTCTGTCCCGCTCCAATGATGGCGACGTCTCTCATTTTCTCAACTTCCTGGTGAACCTGACGTAGGTAGCATAATCAATCTCGACCCGCCGGGCGATGTAATCGCGCGTCAACGGCGCTCGTCCCCGCCGCTCCAGGATGCGCTCGGTGATGCGGAGCGAGACGGCGTCCGACCCGGCACCGGAGCCGTAACTGACCGCCAGCACCAGGTCGCCGGGCGCGGCGGCGTCCAAAACCGCCGTCAGCCCGATGAGCGAGGAGCCGGCATAAGTGTTTCCAATCTCGTGGGAGAGCAACCCGGTCTCGTACTGGGCCGGGGTAAAGCCCAACCGTTTGGCCGCCGTGAGGGGGAACTTGACGTTTGGCTGGTGAAAGACGACGTACTTGTAATCCGTCGTCTCGCGGCCCAACGCCTCCATCAGCCCCCGCGCTGCGGCGGTGACGTGTTTGAAATAGGCCGGCTGGCCGGTGAACCGCCCGCCGTGCGAAGGATAATGCTGGTAGGCCCGCCGCCAGAAATCCGGCGTGTCGGTGACGTAGGAGAGCGAACCCTCAAAGACGGCCACGCTCTCCGCCGCCGGGCCGACGAGATAGGCCGCGCCGCCCGCCGCGGCGGTGTATTCCAGCGCGTCGCCGGGCCGGGCCTGGGCCGTATCCATCCCAATGGCGAGCGCGTACTGCGCCATCCCCGATCCCACAAAGCCCACCGCCGCCTGGAACGCCTCGCTGCCGGCTTTGCAGGCAAATTCCCAATCGCCCGCCTGGGTGAGTGGGGTGGCCCCGATGGCCTCCGCCACGATGGTCGAGGTCGGCTTGACCGCGTAAGGGTGGGATTCGCTCCCCACCCACACGGCGCGGATCAGAGCCGGGTCGGCCAGCCCGGCGCAGGTTAGCGCGTTGCGGGCCGCCTCGATGGACATCGTCACCACGTCCTCGTCCGGCCCCGGCACCGACTTTTCCTCGACCGGCGTGCCGCCCTGCCCACCCTTCCACACACGAGATACCTCGCTGGCCGGCAGCCGGTAGCGGGGCACATAAGCTCCGTACCCCACGATGCCCACCTCACGGTCTGGTTTGAGAATTGTGAATTGATCGTCGTTGCTCATTGTTTTGACAAAAGGCCCTTTAGGATGTATCATTTACTCAGATGCCGCTGACCGGAACTGGAATATGGCAGAGAAATGGGTCGTTCAGGATCGTTACGGCAACGAAATTTATCTCACCGCAGAGCGGTGGGAGCACATTTTAGAGTACCACTCGGAACTGGCGGGGTACCTGGATAGCGTATTGGACACCCTCCGGCATGGCCGGCGGAAGCAAGAACCCTCTATGCCATCCAAGTACAGGTACTACCGGCGTTGTGACGAATTGCTGCCAGACCACAATCACATCGTCGTGATCGTCATCTCCGGTGTCCGCCAACTAGCCGACGGCACGTCCTACCGCAACAACTTTGTCACCACAGCCTGGCCCGCGGATATTCTCGGAATGAAAAGGTGAGAGCAATGAGCGGTGATATGAATATCTTCAAGTCCGATATAACGTTTGAAAATAACCGCACAGTCCACTTTATGTATGACCGGGACAGCGACGATTTGGAAATCGTTTTTGAAAAAGGGCGGGCGAACAGCACTGTCGAGTTGACGGATCGTATCATCCTGCGGCTGGATCGTGAGCGCAAAGTCGCGTTGAGTTTGATCCTGGTCAGCTTTTCATCCCTGACGCAACGCACCGAACTGGGGCCGCAAAGTTTCCCTATCAGCAATCTCGACTACCTGCCTGCCGACCTGCACCAGACAGTTCTCAAGATCATCACCACCCCGCCGGTCAACCACTTTCTCAAAGTGTCCAGCTTTACCC
>CAYNVC010000400.1:0-2629 GCA_964400615.1 uncultured Anaerolineales bacterium
GCCCCCCAACGGTAAAAGGGCCGGTGCGCCTGGTAGAGATAGCGGATTTCGACCTGAACCCTTGCGGCGGCACACACGTCGCCCACACCGGCGAAATCGGCCTGCTCAAGATCGTGCGCCTGGATCACCGGGGAGAGGAAACGCGGGTCGAATTCCTGTGTGGCGCACGAGCCTGGCGCGATTACCGGGACAAGAACGAGATGACTGCCCGCCTGTCCGGCATGCTGACCGTGGGCCACTGGGAATTGGCCCCGGCGGTGGAGCGATTACAGGGAGAGGCCAAACGTCTGCGCCAGGAACTGCGCCGTGCACACAAGCGCTTGCTGAAAATACAGGCCGCCGAGATGGCGGATTCGGCCACCGTTCGCGGGCCGTATCGCATAGTACAGCGAGTTTGGAAAGAACGCGAGCCGGGAGAGCTGCGCAGCCTGGCCCAGGAGTTGGTGCGCCACCCGGCAACGGTCGCCCTGCTGGCAGCGGTCGGCGAGCGAACACACCTCTGCTTCACCTGCGCCGAGGGGCTGAATCTGGACGTGGCCGCGCTGCTCGAGACGGCTTGCTCGCGCCTGGGAGGCAAAGGCGGGGGACGTCCCCAATTAGCCCAGGGCAGCGCCCCGCCAACCGACGTGTCTCACGTCGAATCTCTGCTCGCCGACCTCGCGTCGAATTTGTAGGAGGATTCAATTACAACAATGAAAAAAATCGCACCCAACGTCTACGTTTCTACCGACTATCCCGGTGTCAACGTCGGTTTCATCTCTTTGCCACGAGGCGTCATCGCCGTGGATGCCCCCACCCTGCCCCAGGACGCCCTGGATTGGAAACGGCGCATCGCAGAGATCGCCGAGGGGCCAATCCTATACGTTGTGCTCACCGACGTCCATCCCGACCGGATGTTGAGCGCGGGCTTGCTCCAGGCGCCAATCGTCGCCTGCCGGGCAGCTTACGACCAGGCCATTTCTTACACCGACGGCTTTTGGCGCGGGGTCATTGATGGGTGGACGCGCCGCTACCCCCAGACAACCGCCGATCTTTCGGTGACACACGTTGCACTGCCAGAGATCATGCTAAACGACCGTCTGACACTGCACAAGGGGGGCGCGGACGTGACGATCCAGCACGTGGCAGGAAACGCTCCCGGCAGCGTCTGGGTGCACCTCCGCGAGCACAACGTGCTCTTTACGGGCGATCTGTTGGTGGCAGAAACTCACCCGTTTATGAGCACCGCCCCGAATACAAAAACGTGGCTGAACACACTAAAAGCGCTCCGCCGCAAAAGCTTTTCCGACACCATCATCGTCCCCGGCCGCGGCCCGATCTGCGACAACTCCGCCGCCGGGCCGCTCGGCGAGTACGTCGCGCTGGCGCGGCGGCGAGCACGTTCACTGGTCAAAGGTACGGGAATTGACAGGGCAACCGCAGTGACCGACCTCTTGCCCCTGTTCCCGGTTCCAGAAGGAGAACACAATCTGGTTCAACGGCGCATCAGAGCCGGGTTGGACCGGCTATGTGAAGAGTTACAGGCCGATTGAGCGACGCCAATGGGCAAGCTATACGTCACACCTGCGCTCGACACACCCGCAGACCACGTCCGCGCCGCACTGGACGAAGCCGAACGTATGATGCCCAGCCTGCGCGGAGCGGGAACCGGAGTGCTGAAACTGCTCCACCTGTTCGACCAGATCGAGGAGACACTGGCGGAGCTGGAAACCGGCGGTATGGACGTGCGGGCCGAGCGTACCCGTTTTGAAACCCTGCAAGCGCAGCTGCGCCACCACAAGCGCCGTTTTCTCTCTGAAGCGGGCGCGGCGCTCGAGGCTGAACGGAGCGCAGCACAAACCGACCCGGCGCGTTGGTGGTGGTTCCTGGATCGAGCCGCCGCCCAGGAGCGGCGGCGCAGATTGCGCCGGACACTGATTTCTTCCCTGGCAGCGGCGCTGGTTCTGGCCGTCGCCTGGTTCGCCTACGATCATTTCGTCGCCCCACCGCCCAACGTGCGCCAGTCGCTCCGCTACATCTCTGCTGGCGAGCAAGCCGCGCAGGAAGGAGACCTGGCAGGCGCGTTGGCAAAATTCGAGTCCGCCGCCGACCTCGACCAGGCCGACCCCGTTCCCTGGCTATGGATAGGCGTGATCCACTCCGAATTGGACGAGCCGGAGGCGGCACGGGCCGCTTTTGCCACGGCGCACGACCTGTACGCTACGGAACTGAATTTCCTGCTGGAGCGCAGCATGACCTATATGCGGGTGGGGGACCTGTCCGCCGCCGCCGCCGACGCGGAACAGGCAATCCGCGCCCATCCCGAATCCGGCCAGGCCTACTATGTGCGGTCGAACGTCGCCGTGGAGGAAGGCGATTACGAAACCGCCGTCGCCGACCTGCAACGGGCCGCTGAGTTGGCCCACGCCGCCGGCGACTCGCAGTTGGAGGCGACCGCCCGCGTGCAGATGGCAACGATTATACAACAGATGCCCCTGGCTCCGCCGACGCCGTAGGGCAAATCGCCAAAACGCAATTTGACAAATCGCGCTACGCCCTGTAGGGCAAGTTGACAACTTGCCAAAACGCAATTTGATAACTGGAGTCTGGCAAATTTTCAGAATGCCCATATCTTGGGATGAGCGACAAT
>CAYNVC010000401.1:0-2615 GCA_964400615.1 uncultured Anaerolineales bacterium
ATGAGGAAAAGAACGAATTCTCCCCGCCGCCGTGGTTGCAGGAGCCAATTTGTCCACAATTCTGCGTCATCACATCATCCCAGACCGCAGCGACCCGGGGCTTGGCGGGTGGCGCATCGTCGTGTATAATCATCCCTGATGTCTGTTTCTGTCATCATCACGGTGCTTAACGAGTCCGGCAGCCTGCCTCGATTGCTCGACAGTCTGGCCGCCCAGACTCGCCGTCCCAACGAGGTGGTCGTCTGCGACGGGGGTTCGACCGACTCGACGCTATCGCTGTTGGAGGCCGAAAGCCGCTTCCCGCTGCGTGTGATCCAACGCCCAGGAGCCAATATCTCGCAGGGGCGCAACGCGGCGATTGGGGCAGCTCGAGGCGAGATCGTCGCCGTGACAGATGCCGGAGTGCGGTTGAGCCAGCGCTGGCTGGAAAAACTGGTCGCGCCATTCCGGGAGGCCGGGACGCAGGTGGTCGCCGGGTTCTTTGCCCCCGACCCGCAAACGGTGTTCGAGGTAGCTATGGGCGCGACGGTACTCCCAGAGGTAGGGGAGATAGACCCGGCCCATTTTCTTCCCTCCAGCCGTTCGGTCGCGTTCCGCAAAACGGCCTGGGAAAAAGTCGGGGGATACCCCGAATGGCTCGATTACTGCGAGGATTTGATTTTCGATTTGCGGCTGCGCAACCAGTATGGGGATTTTAACTTTGCGCCCGAGGCGCTGGTCTATTTTCGTCCGCGCCCCAGCTTGCGTGCTTTCTTTTTGCAGTACTATCGTTACGCGCGGGGTGACGGCAAAGCGGATCTGTGGCGCAGGCGGCACGCCATCCGCTATTCGACCTACCTGCTCGCCGCGCCGCTCATCGCCATCGCCGGGGTACTGGATAGCCCGTGGTGGTGGGCGCTCTATCTGATAGCAGCGCCGGGGATGTTCTGGACGGGCTGGCGGCGGCTGGCGCGGGTCTGGGACGGTTTGAGCCTGATCGAAAAGATGCAGGCAGCAACCTGGGTTCCCATCATCCGTGTGGTAGGCGATTGGGCTAAAATGGCCGGATATCCGGCCGGGCTGTGGTATCGGTTCCGCCACAAGGCACGGATACCGAATTGGCGCATATTGTAAAGGGACTCATTCGTGGGGCGGGCAGGAGAGTTACAGAATGGAAAATACTGAACAGGAAAAATCGGCTCTTTCTTCCAATGGAGTCCGCAAGTTGCTCGCGGACAAGGGGGCAAGTTTGACCAACGACGAGCGCGCTTTGCTGCTGGCTCTACTCAGTGTGGACGCCGAAACGGGGGGGACGCTCACCGGGCAAGATCGCACCGCGATGGATGAATTGATGACCGGGCTGGATGAATACGACGCCGACGAATTGACACAGGCGGTCAAACAACTGGTCACGGCCAAATCCCGCCCAGACCGAAAGTTGGAATGGCCCGAGCTGAAACGCAAACCGGGTTAGCACATAGGGGGAAGCAGTTTCACGCCAGGTGCATCTCCATATCGATCAAAATTACCAGTGAAGCCAGCACTAACGGGGCCTGGCGCAGCGGCGCGGCGTCGCTCTCGACGGTGTAACTTGGGCCAGCCGTCGGGCGCCGGATCAGCCCCACACTCTTGCGGCGCTCTTGTTCACTCGCTTCCTCATCCTCTTTTTCCAGGTCAAATGTGCCGTCCGGCCAAGCGCTGACTGCACCTGTCTCCTCGCTCTCCTCGACCTCCTCCACCTCTTTTTCCTCAGACGGTTCCAATATCTCGTAAAAGCGGCCTCCGTACCTGCTGCCCTGCACGGTGTACCGGTACTCGCCCAGTTGCACTTGGTAATGCGGCAGGCGCAGGAGCAGGATATCCACCAGCCGCCACGTCTCTTGAATCACGGCGTATGGCTCTTCCTCCGCACCGACAAAGACCTCGTAACGCTTGCCGCGCCGCCACGGAGCTACGTCCGGCGGCTGGAGGCGACCGGATGGGTTGTGGTCGGGATCGAAAAAATCAACCAGGTACGTGGGGGAGGGTAGAAACATACCGCTCCGCTCGGCCACGTAACGCAGGTTCCCGTCATCGTCCGAGATGTGATAGCGAAAAGCACGCCCGTCGGAATAGGTCAATTTGCGGATCGTGTAGTTCATTTCCCTTCCCCCTGTGGATTCAGCAGGGCGTGGGCTGCGCTGGGAAAGACCTCGCGCGCCTTGCCGCCGGGGGGCTGCGGCCCCACGACTCCATGCTGCTCGAGAATATCCATGATTCGCGCCGCTCTGGTGTAACCGATGCGCAGCTTGCGTTGCAGGAGCGAGATGGAGGCGCGTTGTTCGCGCAGCACCAGGTCAATCACGTCCGGCAGCAGCGCGTCCTCGTACTCGACCGCCTGTACCTTTTGCCGCATTTCCTCCCAGAGCGGTTGTTGCACCTGTTTCTCCGCCGGTATCGGCGCTGGTCTGGCCTGTCCTTTCCAGTATTGCACCAGGCGGCGCAGTTCCTCGTCGGAGACAAAAGCGCCCTGCAAGCGCAACGGGGTGGGAGAATCGGGGGGCAGGAACAGCATGTCGCCCCGGCCCAGCAGTTGCTCCGCGCCGGGCATATCGAGGATGACGCGCGAATCCACGGACGAGGCGACGTTGAAGGCG
>CAYNVC010000402.1:0-2606 GCA_964400615.1 uncultured Anaerolineales bacterium
AACGCCGGACAAAATGAAGGATAGCAACCAGGCAACATTCACCGCCAGGATGGGGTTGTGCGTCAGCCAGATCAGGGGGATGGCAAACAGTCCCTGCCCCAGCAGCGTCTCCGAGTAGGCCAGGGTGTTGGGGTAGGGGTAAAAATCGTTGGCGTGGTACAGTGCCAGCGGGTCGCGGGGCAGGACGTGGGCGTCCCAGGCCAGAATCCAGGCGTTCAGCATTGGGTCGGCCGGGTCCAGGACGGCGTCTTGGAGATGGAGGGGCACAGGATAGGTCAAGACAAACGTCGCCAGACCGAAAAACAGCAGTGGCAGGATCGCCCACGTCCAAAGTCGGTGTTTCATTAATCCCCTTTGGCAAAGTCGCGCGTGATTGTGATTTTGCTCAAAAGTATCCGGTCGCCTGGCATCCCATCCGCCAGATGCACCGGCCAGCGTTCCATCGTATCGAGCCAGTAGGCCCCGGTCTGGAGCCAGTATGTGCCCGCCGGCGTTTCCTCCGCCACTTTGAGCACGTGGCGCTGCACGATCACGTCCCCAACTTGCCACTGGTCTACCGGCACGCCCAGCCCGTCCCCCACCGCGATGGGAACCCCGTCCGGCCCGACCAGGTGGGCCATCAGCGAGAGGGGACGGGACGGAATTTCCTCTACTTCCCAGAAAGTCCACAGTATTATCATTCCCCCTTGTGGGTTGGGATCATCACGGTTCACGCGATAGCCTAGAAAACCAAGAGGCCCATCCAGTGTTATCCTGCGTTTTAGCGGCGTCGGTTCAAATTCTCTGCCTTGCACACGGGAAACCCGGTAGTAGGGACTGCCGTCGGGGTGACGCGCCGCCATCTCTGGCGCGGCTTCTGGCGGTGTTCCCCCAGCCGACACGTACACTCCCGGCTGTTCCCCCGCCGGATATATCCAGCTCTGCCCGCAATCCAGCAGGATGACGCGCAGATCGGGGTTGCCAAACCCGGCCCGCACCGCTTCCGGCGCGAGCACTGGGGTTGGAGCGGTGCAGATGGCGGCCCAGGCGGGCGCGGGGCGGGGCGGAACCCGGTAGACGAAGAGGGCGTGCCCCAGCCGCGCCGCCGGATCGTGGCTGCGGAACCAGGCGTAGGTGTTGACCTCCGGCGCGTAGGCCCCCTGTAACACCGTCGCGCCGATGGCATAGACGCCGGGGGCGGGATCGAGCGGCGCAAAGGGCACGGCTCGCGGGTCGGGCGGCAAAAAGTCGGCCTGGATGCCATAGACCTGGGGCCGGGCCGGGCTGTAGTGGGCGTAATAGACCCGCTCGACCCCGTTCTCGTCCATCCAGTCGCGCAGTTGGTACAAATTCTGCCCCCAGTCCAGGTTCGAGTCCACCAGATAGCGGTAGCCGCCGGGCAGGTTAAAGTAGGCGAGATAGTTGGGGGCAACGTACAGTGTGCCGATGAGCAGCCAGAGGTAGAGAGTAATGCGTAATGCGTGCAGTGCCATTCGCCACCTGCCATTCGCCATTCGCCATTCGCCATTCGCCATTCGCCATTCGCCATTCGCCATTCGTGAGACAAAAATGAACAGAAAGGGGAGGATGGGCAGCAGGTGACGGTAGCCGATGTCCACGCTGCTGAACAGGGTCGAGGCAGCGTAGAGGGCGGGGAATAACACCACCGGCCCCCACCGGCTCACTTGCAACCCGGCCCACTTGCCCACTTGCAAACTCGCCGCCAGCGCCAGAATCAACGTCGGCAGCGGGGTCTTGAGCGCAAAGGCGAGCGGAAAATAGTACCACCAGCCGTGATCGCTGTTCCGGCCCAGCAAAAAGGAGGGGTGGCCCAACTGATAGTGCTCCTGCAACGAGCGGTAGATGGCGACGTGGGTGGCGGCGGGAACCGGGAACGGGATGCCGGGGAGGGGCCGCACCTCAAAGCCGTAGATGGCCCACAGCACCAGCGCCGCCAGGCTCAGACATCCCGCCGCCGTCAGAAAGCGGCGCGGCCAGGCGACCCGGCGCGGCCCCACCAGGCACAGCAGGCCGACGACCGGTAGGAGCGAGACGGCCGAGACTTTGGAACCCAGCGCCAGCCCCAGCGCAATCCCGGCCCCGATCCAGTACCGCCGCCGCGCCAGTCGCAGGTAGCGGGCGACGAGGAACAGCGCCGCCGTGCCCCACAGCACGACCGGCATATCGGTCGTCACCAGCGAGCCGTGGGCGATGACGTTGGGGTCGAAAGCGTAGAGGAACAGCGCCAGCAAGCCCGCCCGTGGCCCGAACAGGTCACTCGCCCAGCGGTGGATGATCGCGCCCAGCAGCAGGGTCATCAGGATGATGGGGAAGCGGGCGGCCATTGCCAGCCGCCGGGGGTGCGGGTACTGCCAGACCACGCCATCGGTGACGGCGGAGAGGCTGGCGATCTCCCAGCCGGGGATGGTGCGCGGGTCGGGCAGGTCGTCCTGGAGCAGCAGGGGGGCGGCGGCCATACAGTTTGCCAGGGGCGGGTGGATGTGTACCGGCTGCAAGCGGAAATCGCCCGTGCGCAGGGTGGCATAGCCGATAGCCAGGTGCGGCCCTTCGTCAAAGGTGATGGAGGCAGCACGGGCGTGGAGCATCATCTGGGCAAAGAGGCAGAG
>CAYNVC010000403.1:0-2592 GCA_964400615.1 uncultured Anaerolineales bacterium
GGAACCGGGAGCGGAGTCTACGCGGTGGGGATCGCCGTGCGCGGCGCCCGCCAGATCGTGGCGGTGGACATCCACGAGAGCGCGTTGGAGACGGCGCGGCGCAACGCCGAGTTGAACTCGGTCGCGGGGCAGATCGAGTTCCGGCGCGGCTCGATGTTCGAGCCTATCGGCGCGGAGGAGAAATTCTCGCTCATCGTCTCCAACCCCCCCTGCCTGCCCAACCCGCCGGGCGACGTGGATCTGATCATCCCCGGCACAATTATGTTGAGCGGCCCCGATGGCGCACACCACGCCACCATCCTGCTCGAGCAAGCGCCCGCCCACCTGCTACCGGGCGGGCGGATCGTGTTCGTCTACCCCTCCACCTCCAACCCGCGCAAGATATTCGATCTGCTAGAGCGCGATTACGAGTACGACATCCGGGCCGAGATAGAGATTCCATTTTACCTCCACTTTTTGGAATTGTGGGATTATTTGCGCGCGCTCAAGGCGCAAGGAATCAGCGAGTTTCACGAAAAGGCGGGCGTGCCGTATCGCACCTACTGGCTGATCGAAGCGCGGCCTAAAAAATCGTAGCGCAATTTGTTAAATCGCGTCCCGTAGCGCAAGTTGCCAACTTGCGTCCCGGCAAGTTACCAACTTGCCCTACCGGATGGCGACCGCCCCGCAATGTGCCAAATTGCGTCCCGGCTCGTAAACCAAACTGGCTATGAAAACAATAGTGCGCTCCCTGAACAGGCTGTTCAATATCCACACCAGAGAATGGCCCCGCTTCCTGCTTCTCTACTCGATGGCATTCTTGTTCATCGCCGGCAGCACGTGGGGCGAACTCAACGTCCAGACATCGTTCCTGTTCCAGATAGGCGTCCAAAACCTACCCCAGGTGCTCGTAGCCAACGCCATCGTCTCCATCATCGCCATCTCTCTCTACGCCCCATTCGTGGATCGGGTCGGGAACGCCAAACTACTGGTAGCCATCTCTGTCGGCGGCGCGGTCGCCATCGGCATAGGATACGCTCTGCTCAACCTGGGACAGCCAACCATCGCCTACCCGCTGCTCTATCTGCTCTCACTCGTCGTCAGGCAGAGCTTGAACCGCCACTGGTGGACTTTTGTCAACGGTTTTTACGACACACGTTCCGCCAAACGCATCATCCCGCTGCTCGCCACCGCCGCCCGTCTGGCTATCATATTTGCCGGACAGACCATCCCTTTCCTGAACACAGTCCTTTCACCCACCAGCAACATCATCCTCCTGTGGATGGGATCACTCCTGGCGATAGCCGCCGCCGTGTGGCTGATGCCGCGCCTGTTGAGGGAGAAAAAGACACAGCCCGCGCACCTATCCTCCTCCACTCAAAACGAGCGCCTCTCTTTTACCCGTAACATCAGAGAAGGGTATCGTTACGTCTCCCATTCCCCATTTCTGCGCTGGATGGCTCTCTCGACGCTGCTCATGATGCTCCTGTTCGCGTTGCTCGAGTATTACACCAGCTACATCTTTACCGCCAGTTTCGGCTCTGAGGAGGAGATGGCAAACTTCCTGGGCCGCTTGAGCTCGCTGACCAGCCTGATTCTGCTTCCCTTCCAGCTATTCCTCTTCAGCCGCCTGGTCGGGCGGCTCGGCCTGAGAAACGCAAATCTGATTTTCCCGACCGGCACACTCGCCATTTGCGGCGCACTCACCGGATGGCCCCGCCTCTCGACCTCGGCGCTGGGTTACCTGGACCGCACAGTTCTGCGTTCCGTCTTTCGCAACCCGACCGACAACCTGCTGTACAACGCCGTCCCGCTGCGCGTCAAGGGGCGAGCACGCGCCTTTATCAGCGGGCTGATTGCACCGGTCGGTTCGCTCATCGGCGGAGGACTGTTGCTGACCCTGCCGCTCTTGCCCGGCGAACGGCTCCTGCGGGCGCTCATCGGCGCGGGCGCTCTCGCATACGCCATCAGCACCTTTGTCGTCCGCAAAAGGTATTCACAGGCACTCGTCACCATGTTGGAGCAGGAGGACTTGACCTTTTTGATGTCCCCGGCTTCGGACATGACCGTCACCGACCCGGCCACCCTCGACTGGCTGGCCCAAAAGTTAGAGGCAAGCCCCAACGACGATTTTACCATCTTTATGGCACACCTGCTCAGCAAAGTCGGCGGCAGCGCGATGGTCCCAATTCTGGGGCAGGTCGCCAGGGCAAGCAACGCCCGCGTCCGCTCCACCATCCTCGACATTCTGGCGGCCTCGGACGTGCGCGGCGGCCAGGTCGGCGCACTCTACACCGAGTTTCTCACCGACCCAGATGGACGAGTGCGCCGCTCGGCCATCGCCGGGCTGGAGCAATTGAACGGAGGAAAAAACAAACAGTTCCTCGAACGAGCGCTAGCCCTGCTACCCGACCCTGACATAGACGTGCGCTCCCAGGTCATCCCCCCTCTCGTCCAGTCCGGTGACTTGTTCTACGTGGCCTCGGCCATCCAATCACTCAGCCGGATGATAGACGACGGCTCCCCCATTCTGCGGGCAAGGGGGGTGCGTGCGCTCGGCCACATGGGAGACGTGCGTTTTATCCGCAATCTGGTGCGCTACCTGGACGATCC
>CAYNVC010000404.1:0-2544 GCA_964400615.1 uncultured Anaerolineales bacterium
GCCAGGAACGTGTACTGCGCCCCCAGCGTCGTCCACATCACTCCACCCACCACCGGCACGACCACTGCTGCGATGTGATTGATGGTCTGTCCCAGGGAGATGTTGGGAGTGATCTCGTCCGGCCCCACCGCTATTTTCTGGAAATAGGATTGCAGGGCAATGGAAAACCCAAAGAGGATTTGATCCAAGATGAACAGGCCCAACAGAACGAGCAGCGCCGGCGTGGCCGGAAAAGTCGGAAAGAGCACCACCCCGCCCACACTCACGCCCGGTATCTGAAAGCCGGGTGTCTTGAGCGCGTCCAGCCCCGGGACGATTGCGTACCCCGCAAAGACCAGTACCAGGACGATAAAGTTGACCGTCAGCACTAGCCGCTCGCCAAAACGGGCCACGATCTTGCCGAACGCCTGGTTGAAATAAGTACCGATCAGGCTGTTGATCAGAAACATCAGCGTGATGGTCTGGGGGGTCACGCGGTACTGTTGCACGAGCAAAAAGACGGCAAAGGTGGTAAAGATGTGGCGGCGGCTGCCCATCATAAACTGGAGGGCGTAATAGAGCCAGTAGCGGCGGCGCAAAGGGGGGCGGCGGCGTTTTCGTTCAATCTGTGTCTGCCGCTTCCCAAAGGGCAGGAGCAACAGGCCACCAATCACCACCACCGCTCCGGCGACGCGAAACACAGCCCGGTATCCCCAGGAATCCAACGCGCCAAAGATGAAAAGCGTGCCCGCCACGGCAGCCAGCGCCCCCAGACTGTTCAGCTTTCCCAACACCTGGGGCGCTTCCTCCGGCCCCACCGTCAGGAGCACGGCGGAGGAGTTGCTGGAATAGAAAAAGTGAAAGCCCACGCTCATCAGCAGCGTGGCCGCTATCAACCCGGTCAGGTTGTGTGCTGCTGCGGTCAGAAAGATGCCTGCTCCCATCAGTACCAGCGACAGCCCGGCAATGCGCATTTCCACCAGCAGCAGTGCCAGTATCCCCACCAGGAACCCCAGCAGCCCCGGAATTTCGCGGATGGCCTGGATCAGGCCGATCTGGTCGGCGCGGACGCCCAGTTCCTCGACGGCAAAGTTGTTGAATATGGATTGCCACAGCCGGAACCCCAGGGCCATGAGCAAATTGTTGATCGCCAGGACGACGAGAGTAGGGCGAATTTTACGCGCTATACGCTGCGTCGTCACTTTAATTTTTCTTCCCCGCCAAATTCGCGGTACGGGCTTAATTCATCCAGAATTGCCTCGTCATCTGTGGTCAGATCGTCCCGCACCAGGGCGCTCAACAGCACTCCCAGCCCCGGCCCCAGCATGTACCCCTGCCCGCACATGCCGACGGCGTAGACGTATCCCTCCAGTTCCCGCGCCCGCCCGACGATGGGAAAGCCATCGGGCGTCATCGGGTAGAGACCGCGCCAGGTGCGGCGCACCTTGATGTTAGCCAGCCTGGGCATCAGGTCGACCATGCGCCGCGAGACCATGGGCAAAAAGACCGAGGTCTCGCGCCTGTCGGTGCCGGGGATGGGCGGCTCCGGCGTGATGCAAAAGACGATAGCGCCGGTGGCGTGCTGGTAAAAGTAATAATTCTTGGATCCCTGGGCGGGCCGGATGTCCACCACCATCGGCTCGACGAAGCGGTCCACCGGTTCGGTGATGCCGCCCTCGTGGCTATCGGGCGCGACCGGCACGTCCAACCCGGCTATCTGGGCCATTCCCCGCGCCCAGGGGCCGGCGGCGTTGATGACTGTGCCGGTGGCGTATCCCCCCTTGTCGGTGCGCACACCCACCACCTTGCCCCGGCGGCGGATGATGCCCGTGACCCGTTCGCCGAAGCGGAATTCGGCTCCCAGTTCTTTGGCGTGGGTGTAAAAGGCGTGCGAGGTCAAGAGCGGTGAGGCGGAGCCATCCCCCGGCGAAAAAGTTCCCCCGATGAGGTCCCGGGTGTTGAGGGCGGGGATCAGCTCCAAGAGGTCTTCCCGTCCCACCCAGCGGATGTCCAGCCCATAGCTCTGCTGGATCTGGAGCAGTTCTTTCAGAATCTGCTCCTCCCGCTCCCCGTAGGCGACGAATGAATAGCCGCCCTGGTACCACTCGATGTTGTCCCCGTAGGTCTCCTGCCAGGTGGAGAATATCTCGAGCGATTTGAGGCAGATGTTGATCTTGGAAGGAGCCGAATGGGTGGCGCGGATGCCGCCGATGGCGGCTTTGTTCGAGCCTTGCCCTGGGCTGGCGAACTGGTCAATGACGAGTGGTTTGAGTCCGGCCTGGGCCATATAAAAGGCGGCCGGCAGCCCGACGCTCCCCGCGCCAATGACGATAACGTCGTATACTTGAGTAGTCATTATGCGTCTCCTTGTGTAATTATCCCGTAGGGCAAGATGGTATCTTGCCTCTGCCGCAAGTTGACAACTTGCGCTACACTGCCAGCAACTTGCGCTACGTCCTGCGGCAACTCGCCTACGCCGTCCCGTAGGGCAAGATGGTATCTTGCCTACTCCGCAAGTTGGCAACTTGCGCTACACCGTCAGCAACTTGCGCTACGTCCTGCGGC
>CAYNVC010000405.1:0-2533 GCA_964400615.1 uncultured Anaerolineales bacterium
CAATTGGGCGACCTGTTCCGCCGCTTCCCGGTTCAGCGATCCCAGCACGATTCGGTCGGGGGTCATAAAGTCGCTGATGGCGGCCCCTTCGCGCAGAAACTCGGGATTGGAGACGACGGCGAAATCAACGTCGCCGTTGCGGTACTCGCGGACGATGTCGGCTACCCAGTCGCCGGTTCCCACCGGGACGGTTGATTTGTTGACGATGATGATCTGGTGTTTCATCGTCTCGGCAATTGTGCGGGCCGCCATGCGGACGTATTGCAGGTCTGCCTCGCCGTCCACTCCCTCTGGTGTGCCCACGGCGATGAACGCAAACTCGGCATCTTGCAAACCCTCGGCATACGAGGTGGTAAAGCTGAGCCGTCCCGCCTGTGTGTTGCGTTCCACCAGCTCTTCCAGCCCCGGTTCGTAGATGGGCATTTCACCTCGTTTCAGGGCCGCGATCCTTTCTTCGTTGATGTCCACGCAGACAACTTTATTGCCCAGATCGGCGAAACAGACCCCGGTGACCAGCCCGACGTACCCGACGCCAATTACGGTAATGTTTTTCATCTCTACTCCTCGTTTGATTTTTGTTGCTTTGCAGCCCGCGAACCGCCGGATTGTCGCCCGGTGGAGGCAGGCGAGAAAAGTTTGATTTGACCCTAATGATACCACAAGCGCCGGTTTGTACCAAGTCGGAGACGAGTGTATAATCCAGGCCGGGAGGTGTGCATGGAAAAGAAAATGTGGACCGATCAACCGATTGGAGACGCGCAGAGCGACCGGCTCAATTTCTCTCACTATGCCGACGTGTTGACCGACGTGGTGCTGACCACGGACACCCCCATCACCATCGGCATATTCGGCCCCTGGGGCAGTGGCAAGACGAGCCTGATGCGCCTGGTGGCCGAGCAGTTGCCCGGCCGGCGAACCAGCGAACATCGCTGGGCGCGAGTGGTCTGGTTCAACGCCTGGCAGTACGCCCGCGACGAGGGGGCGCTGTGGCGTGCCCTGTTGCTGCGCGTATTGGAGGGCCTCGAAGGGGAGCAGGTGAGCGACGAGGACGCCAGACAAATCGCCGACTGGCGTATGCGGCTCTACACCGACGTGGAGCGCACCGAGATGGGTTCGATCAGCGTTGACTGGCCCAAGTTGGGCAAAGGAGCGTTGAACCTGGGTCTGTCACTGATCCCTACCCCGGCCACCTTCCTCCAGATAGCCCAACTGCTCCAGGGGAATATGCAGGACGTGGAGGAAATCATCGCCGCGTTTCAGCGTGAGCGCACCGAGGTTTTCCGCCGCCAGTTGACGTTGCTGGAAGAGTTCCACGGCGGGTTCGCTCACCTGGTTAAAGAGTACGTGTGGGAGCGCAATGGGCTGCTGGTGGTCTTTATTGACGACCTCGACCGCTGCCTGCCGGATCGGGCGGTGGAGGTTTTGGAGGCGATCAAATTGTTCCTGGACGTGCAGGGATGTGTTTTTTTCATCGCGGTGGACCGGGACGTCATCGAGCGGGTGGTGCGGGTGCAATATTCCAGCTACCTGGTGGGGGACGAGGGCGCGCGGAACATCCCCGTCGCCGGGCAGAGCTATTTGGAAAAGATCGTCCAACTCCCCTTTTATCTCCCGCCGCTTGAGGATGACCAGATCGCCGCTTTCATCGACCAACACGACCCCAATCTTCCCCCCGGTTGCCGGGACGTGCTGGCGCTGGGACTGGAACCTAACCCGCGCGTGGTCAAACGTGCCCTCAACATCCTGCGCTTGCTGCTCAAACTCTCCGAGCGCCGGGTGGTGGAGGGTGCGATAGGGCCTATCGTGCCGGCGTTGTTGACCAAGATGGTGGTAATCCAGGTGCGCTATCGTGATCTGTACCACGACCTGCTCGAGTACCCCAATCTGATCCAGGATTTAGAGTGGGCCGCGCGGGAGGGAATGGAGGTCAAACACGCTATCTCTCCTCTCCCGTCTGCCTTCCCTCCCGAACTCGATCAGCAGGAGCAGGGTAAAGCGGAGGCCACGACACTATTGGAGCGGTATTTGCCTCACAAGCCGCTGTTGCGGATGCTGCGGGTGGGGCCGGCCTTTGCCGATCTGACCCGTGACCAGATCAATACCTATATTTACCTGACGCGCACGACCAGCGAGGAAGCGGGGAGAACTCGGGGCATAGAGGCCGCGCAGAGGTGGCGGGACATGTTGAGCAACGACCTCACTCGCATGCGGGCCAGCGTGACCGCCGTGCAGGAGGAGGGACAGGCGGACGAATACGCCGTGGCCCTGGCGCGGCTGCTCGAACCCGGCGCGGAGACCGGTCTCAGGGAACGGCTGGCGGCCGGTACGGCGCTGGCGTACCTGGGGGACCCGCGTGATTTGAGCGAGATGATGGATGTACCGGGCGGCGAGTTCGAGCAGGGGGAGCAGGGAACCCCGACTTATGTGATGGCTTTTCGCATCTGCCGTTACCCGGTGACGAACGAGCTATACGCTCGCTTTCTGGCTCAGAACCCCGATTACACTGTACACTACGTGGATGAGGTGTGGGAAG
>CAYNVC010000406.1:0-2503 GCA_964400615.1 uncultured Anaerolineales bacterium
CACCAGGGGGCCGCTTTCGACCCAGCGAAACCCCATCTCGTACCCGCGCTGGCTGAACATTTCGAACTCGTCCGGCGTATAGTAGCGGGCGATGGGGACGTGCTGCCTGGTGGGTTGCAGGTATTGGCCGATGGTGAGGATGTCCACGTCCACTTCCCTGAGTGTGTGCATCACGTCCAGTATCTCGGCGACCGTCTCCCCCAGGCCGACCATCAGCCCGCTCTTGGTGAGCGCACCCGGCCACAGTCGTTTGGCGTTGCGCAGCACGCTCAGCGACCACTCGTAGCGGCACTGGGGTTGCACTGCGCTAAAGAGGCGGGGCGCGGTCTCGACGTTGTGATTGAGAATGTCGGGCCGGGCGTCCATCACGGTTTGGAGCGGCTCGATCTGCCCGCGAAAGTCGGGGATCAACACCTCGATTGTGCAACCGGGTTGCAGTTCACGGGTGCGGTTGATGATGGCGGCAAAGGCGGCCGCGCCGCCGTCGGGCAGGTCGTCCCGGTCAACCGAGGTGATGACGACGTGTTTGAGGTTCATCGCCTGCACTGCCTGGGCCACGTGCTCCGGTTCGGCGGGGTCGAGTGGGGCCGGGCGACCGGTCTTGACGTTGCAAAAGCGGCAGTTGCGGGTGCAGGTGTCGCCGAGGACGAGAAAGGTGGCGGTGCGGTTTCCCCAGCACTCGCCGATGTTGGGGCAGTGAGCTTCCTCGCAGACGGTGTGCAGCGATTTGGCCCGCATCAGCCGTTTGAGCCAGTGATACGTCTCGCCGCTGGGGGCCTGTACCCGCAGCCAGGGGGGACGACGCTTGGGGCGCGGTGGTGTTTGTTCAAGTGCTTGTTTCATCTGTGTCGAATTCCTCTTTTTTCAAGCCTACCAGGTCGCGGATGGCGTGCATTGCTCGCTTGATCAACCTGGTGGTATAGTGGTCGGCAAAATGTCTGGCTGCCTGTTCTGTGTTGACTCTGGAACCGAATTGCTCCCGTAAATAGTGCTGGTGATCCATGATCCACAGGTACAGGTCGGCTGCGGTGCGGCCGGGGAAATCGGCCAGGATGCCCCTTTCACGGATGATCTGCACCAGCGGCAGGTAGAGATTGTCGTACCAGTCGCAAACTGCCTCGTCTTCGGGGATAAAGCGCTCTTGCTCCAACCCCATAAAGTAGCGGTGTACGGCGATGTGTTTCAGCAGTCGCTCGTACCCCCCGCCGATGGTGAACTCGATGTTTTGGTCGGGACGCAGTTCGTCCAGGTGGGTGTGGCGGAGGAAGCGGGCGTATTCTCCCTTGATCTCTAAATTCTCGGCGTTTAGCTCTGCCGTCACCGGCACGTTGGTCTGGGCCTCGATCACCTCGGCGTCCACGAATGCAACTCCCTGCTCCCGCGCCACCGAGATGCGGTGATTGCCGTCGAGGACAAAGTAGGCGTCTCCGATTTTGTACAATTTCACCGGGGGCAGGCTGACGTCGTCGTAGTAGGCACTGGCGATCGAGCGCCAGCGGGCCGCCGTGCGGGCTTGCGTGGGCATAAAGGTGCGGTTGAAATCGTGATAGCGGCCCACGCTGCCGATGATCTTTTCCACCGGCACGGTCTGTATCCCCCGGTAGACCTGGCCGCGCAGGCCGAGCTTGTCGCGCACCTCGTTCCAGGAGAGTAATTGGCTCTGGCGGCCGCTCAGAAACGCGGCGATCTCGTCCCAGAATGCTTTGCGCCGCGCTGCGCCAAAGTCGGCATAGGCTCGTTCTCGACTGTGCATTGTATCACCACTCGATCACGTGGAAGGGATAGACGTTGATCACCTCTGTATCCAGGTAGTGGGTGATGCAGGTCTCTGGCCCGTAAACGTGCTTGTGCCCGTGGAGCAGGTAGCGGGGCCGGAAACGGGCCATCAGCCCCAGCAGGGCGTTAAAGCCGCGATGGGGCAGATCCTTCCCATCGTGGATGCCGCGCGGAGGCGAGTGTGTGATGAGGATATCCAGATAGCGCCCGTGGAGTAACCGGTTCATCAACAACGCGGGCGTCATACTCCAGACTTTGTAGCTCATCTCGCCTTCGGTGTATTGGAATGGCGCTCTGGGTTTGTAACGGATCGATCCCTCTAGCCCGCCCAGGAGCAGGCCCTGGGCCTTGACGACTCGCCCGTCCAGATTGACCCAGCCACCTGGATTGTTGAGCACGTGCCCGCTCGATGTGTACTCTGGGTGGTCGTGGTTGCCGTGGACGAAAAAGCAGGGCACGTTCAACATCGAGATGATGTATTCCAGGTAAGAGTAGGGCAGGTCGCCGCAGGAGAGCACCATATCCACGTCGCCAAAGCGCTGGCGGATGCGTGAACTATAGATGGTCTCGACCACGTGGTCGCTGACGGCGAGGATCTTCATACCCCGCTGCTCCTTTACGTTATCTTGGTCCCGCTTCGGGGGAGTATACAACGGATGGGCCGGGCTGTCAAAGGTGTTCTTGGGGCCGTTCAATTCTAAACGGACGGTTCCAACAAATTTTATAA
>CAYNVC010000407.1:0-2501 GCA_964400615.1 uncultured Anaerolineales bacterium
TGGTGGGTCAACGTGCCGCCGGGCCACGCAACAGCGATTCTATCTCGCCAAAGTCGGCCCGTGAGGTCATATCCAAACTGAGCGGGGCGATGGCGACGATGTGTTTTACTCGCAAAGCATAGAGATCGGAATCCACCTCGGCCTGCTCCGGGTGTCTCGTTGACTCATAGTCCATAACGGTCGAATCTGTCGAATTTGGGTCTGGCGGGATGGGATCGAAGCCGGAACGGCGCGACGCGCGGGTCAAACGCCAGGGGGTCTCTGTGGTAGCGTCGCCGGGTACGTCTATCTTGAGCACGTCCACGTCAAAGGGAAGCTGAACTCGCAGCATCAGCCGGGCAAAGAGGCGGGTAAAGTGGAGCGCGGCGCTAAAATCCACGTCGTTGCTGTGGTTGACGTGGGTCTCTTTGGGGGTTTGGAGGGAGACGGCCATAGAGGGAATACCCCCGACCGCCCCTTGCAGCGCCGCGCCCACCGTACCGGAGACGGTGGTGTCGCTCCCCAGGTTCTCGCCAAAGTTGATGCCAGAGATGAGCAGCGCAGGCCGGCGGGGGGCCAGCTCGAGCAGGCCGTGGAGCACGACCAGGGCGGGGGAAGCGTCCACTTGATAAGCGGCGACCGACGACAGTCCAGCGGATTCGTGGCGGTATGGCGTGATGTGTCCTTCTGGGCCGGGTGGCATGCTGCGCCCCGCTCCCGACCATTGTTGCTCAGGAGCAACGACGAATGGTTCGCCCAGGGGGAGGACGGCTCGCACGGCGGCCCACAATCCAGGTGAGGTGATGCCGTCGTCGTTGGTGACTAGAATTAGCGGTGGTTCTGTCTCACGTGTGTACACGGGCGCAATGATAACAGGAAAGGAGGTTTTGAGCAAGTTCTTGTTTCATTACTGGGGGCAGAATGAGCACAGGAACCGGGACGCAGACCAACGCCGACTAACGCTGACTTACGGATTCATCTGCGTTTTTCCGCGTTTTTCTGCGTCCCAATGAACACAGGAACCGGGACGCAGACGAGTACCTCGGACAAGAGAAACACACGATAATCACGTCTTTGGGGAGAGGTGCGTTCTGTCCTGGCTCGCGGTCAAACATCGTGTGTTTCCACAAACGCTGACTTACGGATTCATCTGCGTTTTTCAGCGTTTTTCCGCGTCCCAATGAACACAGGAACCGGGACGCAGACCAACGCCGACTAACGCAGACCAACGCCGACTTACGGATTCATCTGCGTTTTTCTGCGTCCTGGCTACAAAATGCGTTTCGCCTCACTTGCTCATTCCATCCCCGCCGCCAGCATTTGAGAGATGATCACCTTTTGAATCTGGCTGGTTCCTTCTACGATCTGGAGAATCTTGGCGTCCCGCATCCACTTTTCCACCGGATACTCGCGCATATAGCCGTACCCGCCCAGGATTTGGACGGCATTGGTGGTGATACGCATGCCCGCGTCGGCGGCGAACGATTTCGCCATGCTGGCCTGGATATTGCACGGCAAACCCCGATCCGCCCGCCAGGCAGCCCGCCAGGTCAGGAGGCGAGCCGCGTCTATCTCGGTCGCCATGTCCGCCAGCATAAAGCGGATTGCCTGCTTGGCGATGATCGGCTTGCCGAACTGGGTCCGCTCCTGGGCGTATTGGAAGGCGTACTCGTAAGCGGCGCGTGCCACTCCCACGGCGCAGGCCGCCACCACGGGCCGGGTGTGCTCGAACGACTTCATGGCGATAAAGAACCCCTCCCCCTCCGCGCCCAGCCGGTTTTCGACCGGCACGCGCACGTCTTCCAGGATGACGTCGCCGGTGTGGCAGGCCCGCATGCCCATCTTGTCCTCTTTCTTGCCGGCCGAGAGACCGGGCGTGTCCGCCTCGATGATAAAGGCCGTGATGCCCGTGTGCCCTTTGCCGGGATCCACCGTGGCAAAGAGAGAGTACAGGTCGGCGATGCCACCGTGGGTGATGAACCGTTTTTGTCCGTTGAGCACATAGTGGTCGCCGTCGCGCACGGCGGTGGTGCGGATCGAAGCCGCGTCCGAACCAGCTTCCGGCTCGGTGAGGGCGAACGCTCCCAGTTTGACCTGGTCGGGGTCGCAGAACATGGGCAGGTAGCGCCCCTTTTGCTCGTCGCTGCCGGCGATGTCGATTGGTATTGCCGCCAGCCCTGCGCCGACGATGGCGGTGGCGATGCCCAGGCAGCCCCAGGCCAGTTCCTCGGCCACGATGCAGGCGGTCAGGATGCTGTCTATCCCCCCACCGCCGTATTCTTCTGGGTACTGGTAGGACATCAGGCCGACCTGGGATGCCTTTTGGAGCACCGGCCAGGGAACCTGGTCATTTTTGTCGTACTCGGCGGCCACGGGGCGAATCTCGCGCTCGGCGAAGCGGTGGGCCAGTTGTTGAATTTGCTTTTGTTCGTCGCTCAGTTGAAAGCCGATCATTGCACTGCCTCCCTGGTGGAATGGTGTGAGATGCGGGATTGTAGCACGTCTGTGGGGTGATGTCAACA